>JADGBD010000043.1:2931-10470 GCA_015231665.1 Gammaproteobacteria bacterium | reverse complement strand
GACCGCAGCCGATACAGCTGGCCTGATTGATCGCCATGACGAATTCGGGTATGTAGGCTGCCCCGCCTCGGGTCAGGCCGGTAATCATGCTCATGGTTTCATCCTCAGGCTGCGGCCGCTTCTGCGGCCTTGAATTCGGCTTCGGCCTCGGCCCAGGCCTTGCAGGCCTCGTAGGTCTGCTGGGCCAGCGCGGGCAGGTCCTGGTAGGCGGCCGGCAGGCCGTCTTCCACCAGATCGTGCAACTCGCCGGCCTTCTCGGTTGCGATGCGCTTGGCCTTGCGCACCAATTTTTGCAATGCTCTCAATTCATCGGGGGTCATGCTTCTGGCTCCTCTGCTGGGGTTACATGCCGGCCACGTCGGCGTGCTTACCGATGATTTCCAAAGCCACCGAAAGCAGCTTGTCGGCCTCGTCCTTCATCTTCGACAGGGTGGGAAAACCGAACCGGTGCACGTCGCGCAGGGTGCGGTCCATCACCACCAACTTGCCGACGGTAATCAGGGCGCGGCCGAAACCTTCGTGGGTGAGGTTGATCATGGGCACAGCCATCAGGCCACACTCCTTCTCGATCATGGCGGATATGGCGTTATAGAAGGCCTTGACCCGGGACAGGGTGATCTCGTCGGGATCACCCACCACGGGAATCTCACGCTTCTTCTCCTTGGTCAGGACGAAGGGGGCGAGAATCCGCTCCAGCGGCCAGTCGTCGTAGGTGCCGTAGGTATCGACCGCACGCATCTGGCGCAGCATCTCCTTGGCGAAGTCGGTTTCCAGGACCGGGTCGGTGGCTTCTATGGACAATGCGGCTTCGCTCATTGAGGGTTCCTCGTTACTGGTGGGGGTGGGATAAGCATTCGGGAGGTTGGCGCCAGACGCAGCAGCAGGGGCTGATAGGCACCGGTTACGCCGCCGCCCATCAGGGCCAGTCCGGCCAAGAGGCCAAGCCCCGCCAGCAGCACCTGCAGCATCTCATCGAGGCCAAGCGCCTCGGCGAGAAAGGCGGCTGCCAACAGACCGACCAAGGGCAGCAGGTAGGCGCGCAGCGATGCCGCTACCAGTATCTCGTCGGGGATGCCGATGACGACAACCTGGCCCGCTCGTGCACCCAGACTGTTGGCCAGTTTCAGGCGATTGCGCCTGACGTTGAACAGCTTGGCGATGACCGAGGTACTGCAACTGTCGGTGCCGCAGTGGGCACAGGCGCTGCGTGCCTGGGTTTCGACCCAGATATGGCCGCCCTCGACGGCGATTACGGTGGCGTTCTCTTCCAGCATTGGCCTGCCCTACTCTTCCCAGCCTTCGGCTTCCATGGCATCGAAGCGCGCCGGATCGGCCGGCAGGGTTTCTGCAATGGCCCTGGCCAACCAGTGGCTGGGCCCCTCGCGCAACTCCTGCTGCAGGGCTTCAATCAACTCCTCGATATTCGCCCCCGGAGACACTTTCACCGGCTGGATGCCGCGCGCCTTGAGCTTGTTGATGGCGGAAGCGCCCACCGCCTGACTGTAAACCGCCACGCAGCCGGCCAGGGCCTCGATCTTCGCCTCCAACTTGTCCTCGTTGCCGTCCATGTCCAGCTGACCGAACTCGTTGGCCTCGACAAACCGCGCCTGTTCCGGGTCAATGGCATAGACGGCAAAGGAGCGCGCCGCGCCAAAGTGCTGGTCGACGTGCTTCATGTCGGTGGTGGCAAAGGCCACCTTGATCGCCGTGGACATCCAACTGGCCTCAGTGGTGTCCAGCAACTGCAAACGTCGCTGTAGCATCATCGGGTTCCACCTTGGCGTATTCGGGTTTCTGGGCGTAGCGGGAGCGGTAGGGATGGATCTCGCCCATTTCCAGGCCCAACAGGATATTGGCCAGATCGAACAGGGTCTGGCGTGTACCGCGATATCCGATCCAGGTTTTCTGGTAGCCGCCCAAGCGGTCGTACTGGGGGAAGCCCGCTCTCAACAGGGGCAGGCCCAGACGCTTGCCGCTCTCTTCACCGTGGGAGTTGCAGATCAGCACCTCGGCACTGGCGGCCTGGGCAAGCCGCTCCAGATCCTGCAGATCGCCGATCTTGACACTGCTGCAGGGCACCTGCTTGAGGATCGGCGCGCTGACCGGGGAAACCGCCGCCACGGTCTCAGCGCCGACACCCGCAAGCAGTTCGCTGAAGGCGTGCAGCAGGTCCGGATCACCGGCGAGGGCGAAACGGCTCATGCCCAACATGAAGTGACAGTCGAGCATGGCATCCTGCAACTGGGCGCGCTGCCGCTCCAGGCGATCGGGCACGCGCTCGCGGGTGATGTCGTGAAGGGCGACCACCAGTTCATCGGTGGCCTGCAGTCCCATCAGGTGGTTGAAGCGATAGTCCGGCACACCGGTCAGCGCCTTGAGCCGGTCGGCGGCCTTAAACAGCGAATGGCCGACCACCAGGGTGGCCACCGCATCGCCCAGGGTCTGCAATTCAGCAACATCGGTCCCGCCGATGGTCAGGGGAGAGAACTCATCCTCGCCCAGGTGGCCGTCGAGGGAGTCGGACAGATCGGGCAGCAGCAAGGGCCGCAGCCCGAATGCCTCGATAATCTCCTTCAGCTCCTCCAGGTCACCGGGGGTCAGTGAGGAACCGACCAGGACATTGACCTGACGGCGACGACGACCGGGGACGGTGCCGGCCTCCTCGGCGGTGGGCACCAGAGTTTCGATCAGGGCTTCCATGGCCTTGGCATAACCGCTCTCCAGACAGCCGCTGAAATCGGGGGTGGAGACCGCCACCACGGGGATGTGATCGAACTGGGGATACTGCTGGCGGAAGCGCCTCAGCGCCATCTGCACGTCACTGCCCTGGGTCTCCGACAGGCCCGTGGTGGGTACGCCCAGCAACGCCGGCTGGCTCTTTTCACAGATCGTCTTCAGACCTTCAACCACCGCATCCTCCGAGCCCATCACCGTGGTGATCTGATCCATGGCCGTGGTCTGCAGGGGGATCGGCTCACGGAAATGGCGGACGAAGAAGACCTTGCCGAAGGCAGTACAGCCCTGAGAGCCGTGCAGCATGGGTATGGCGCGGCGAAAGCCGAGAAAGGCCAGGGCCGCGCCGAGGGTCTGGCTGGCTTTCAGCGGACTCACTGACAGCGCCTTGTTGCGTTTGATGATCTCGGCCATGTCAGATGCCTCCTTCCGGAAGGGTTGATCCGGTCTCGACTGGGGCTTGCCGCCAGGGTGCCGGAGCACGCACCGCCGACCAGATGGGGCTGTCAATGGTCAACACCAGCTGGCGTGCCAGCTCGATCATGCCGGCGTAACCGGCGTAGCCGAACTCGCGCTCCTGGTTGATGTCGAGAAAGGGAATGCGCGCCTTCAACGCGGTGTACATGTTTCGTCCGCCGGCAATGAGGACATCGACGTTGTTGTCGTGAACCATCTGGATCAGACCCCGGGGGTTGCCGTCTTCGATCATCAGCGCATCCTGGCCCATGAGTTCACGGATGCGCGCCTTGTCCTCTTCGGTGGACTTTCTGGTGCCTGTGGCCACCACCTCCATACCCAGGTCCTGCAGCGCCGCGATGATCGACCAGGACTTGACGCCACCGGTATAGAGCAGCACCTTCTTGCCGCGGAGCTGCTCCCGCCAGGGCGCCAGCGCCACGTCGATCTTCGCCTCCTCGCGGGCGATCAGTCGCTCGGTGCGTTCGCTCAGATCCGGGTCAGCGATCAGGCGGGCGAAATCGCGCAATGCCTGCGATACGTCGCCCACGCCGTAGAAGCTGCCCTCGAACCAGGGGGTGCCGAAGGCCTCCTGCAGCTTGCGGGCGACGTTGATCATCGCCTTGGAGCAGACCATCATGTTTGCCTCGGAGCGGTGCATGGTCTGCACCTCGCGGTAGCGTGCATCGCCCGACAGGGTGCAGAGCACGCGCAGGCCCAGCTCGTCGAGCAGGGGCAGCACGTGCCACAGCTCGCCCGCGATGTTGTACTCGCCCACCAGGCTGATGTCGTGAATCTGCAGGCCGTCTTCGCTCACCGGCTTCGGGTCGGGCTCACGGGTACCGCAAACGTACTTGACCATGGATTCGCCGGCGATGCGATTGCCCAGGTTCTTGGTGCCATAGAAGCCAGCCGCATCCACCGGCACCACCGGCGTGCCCCAGCGCTTTTGCGCCTCCTTGCACACCGCTTCGATGTCATCGCCGATCAATGCCGGCACACAGGTGTTGTAGACGAACACCGCTGCGGGCTGATGCTCCTCCAGCGCCTGTTTGATGGCGTGGAACAGGCGTTTTTCGCCGCGCCCCATGATGATGTCCTGCTCGGTCAGATCGGTGGTCATGCCGATGCGAAACAGCCGGGACCCCGAGGAGCGGGTACCGCGGTTGTCCCAGGAGCTGCCAGCGCAGGCGATGGGACCGTGGACGATGTGGGCGACATCGGCGATGGGCAGCAGAGCGATCTGGGCACCATCGAATGCGCAGCCACCGGCGGTGGCGCCTGGCTTGGGCTTGGCGCAGCCCGACTTGGACTTCTTGTTGTGCGCACAGGCCGGCTCGTCCAGCAGTTCGGCGATGTCTTTCTGCTTCATGTTGGCCTCTCAGGGTTTCTTGACAAGCGCTTTGCAGATGTTGTGCCAGACCCTAACCCTATGAATCTATTGTGCTGTTAGCCTATTGAACTTGTTGCAAACCCGACAATGCGACACTCACGACAGGGCGGGTTTGCCACGCCGAACGCCCTCCTCCTTCAGAGGCCGTAGGGCTGCTTTTCCCAGTGGCGCAGCACCTTCAGATCGCGCGCCGGCAGGTATTCGTAGGCCCCCATCTGGTCCGCGAGCACGGCATCGGCAAGGCCGTAATGCTTTGACTTCTGCCCCAACATCATGAAGTACCAAGCGAAGGGATAACCCAGTTGCCGATCGTAGCCATGGATGGCATTGGCCAGATCTGTGCCGCGCACGATCTCCCCCTGGGGCAAGGGCAGCGCCTCATCCTGGAAGGTCGCCACCGGCTTGGCCACCAGCTGCGATAGGCCTTCCCGATCCTGGTACTCCCGCAGCGCCAGCACCCAGTGATCACAAAAACGGTGTGCATCCGAGGCGGTACTGGCCGCCCAGTCGGAAAAGAAGCGACTCAGATTCTCAATCTGACGCCCGGCCCCTCTCCTGCCAATCAGATCGGCGATGGAGGTAATGCGGCGGAACTGATAGCTGGGTGGCGCCACCGGCCGGGGCTCGGCGCTGGGGTAGCCGATGGGCTCGAGAAACTCCTCGATACTGTCGGGATACCAGTCGGGGATCACCAGGGGTCGGTCGAGCACCTCCTGCAGGACCTCGATCTCGATCTGGACGAAGTCCTGCGGCTCGGTACCGCGCTGCGCAGTCAGGTAGTGGGTGGTTCCGGACAGACGCGTGGCGAAATACCCGGCATCGGCATATTCGGCGATGAGCTCGTCGACATCACCGTCACAGCACTGTTCGACCCAGTGCAGGATATTGCCAGTAACTCGCGTCATGTCGGCAGCGACTACACCGCCGAGCCTGTGCCATCCTCCGCGATGCAACACCGGCGTGAAACACAGGTCGGGCATTAACCGGCCGATGGCCTCGACCAAGACCTCGATACCCTGTTCGGGCTGGAACTGCTCGCACAGCCGGGTCAGCGCCTCGGGCGCCGCCAGCGTGCGATCAGCTATCGGCAAGTCGTTGTCGTTGGATGTCCCGCACATCGTCGTCCTCGTCTTCTGGTAGCGCCCGAATCATCTGCAGGGGTGCGCGCTCGAACGCCTGGCGGCGCACCCACCAATCATCGTCCCGCAGCAGGGGCTCCAGGGCTGTCGGGTCAATGCGCTCGGCCACTACCCGGCGCACCTCGGATTCCTCATCGAACAGCATCAGCCCCAGGCTCTCGGCGGGCAGTCGTCTTGCCACGGCGATGCGCACCTCCCGATCCGCATCATTGATCATGCGAAACAGCCGACCCGGTTTGAGCCGCCTGGCCACATAGTGGCGCACCAGGTAATCCGGATCTTCTACCATAGCCTCCAGATGATCTATCGGTAGACGGTCGGCCAGAGTGATGCGCACCTCGCGATCCCTGTCTCCCAGCATGAGCTCCAGCTGAGCCAGCGGCAGCCGATAGGCCACCACCCGACGCACCGCCTCGTCCGGGTCGGCCACCATCTGCAGCAAACGCTGCTGCGGCAGATGCCGGGCGGCGATGGCGCGGCGCTCCCAAAAAGGATCGTCGGCATAGGCCTTGGCCAGATCCGGGTTAGCGCGAAAGAAATTGGCCATCTGCCGCCCGCTCTGGGCGCGTACACAGGACTCACCCGGCTGGCACCGCCCTTGGGCGAGACGGTCGGGCCGGTGCGGGCACTCACCACAGTCGGCCCTGGCCGGCGGCCAGACCCCTTCTGACGAATCACGCTCAGGCATCATCGCTTCTCCGCTACAGCCCAGCGCCATCACTCCTCACCCAGCTCGGCCACCACCAGACCGCTTGCCCCTCGCGCATCGCTGGTCAGGCTCAGGCAGTGATTGCTGCTGTCCACCAGATAGAGGTTGAAGCCGGGCAGGCTCAATGCCGGCGTATCGGCGATCACATCGTCATCGAGACAGAAGCTGAAATGCAGTTCCGGAAAGGCCTGACGCAACCTCTGTTGATTCTGTTGATGAGCGGGATGCTCCTGCAGCCAGCAGGAAACCGCCTGCAGCTGCTCATCGCTGATCACGCCACTTCCTCGTGCGCCGGTTCGAAGCGAATCCGCTCTTCCGGCGCCTGTCCCATGACCTTGGCCAGCCAGGGTGGTGCGTCCGGACCAATACGCCCCTGCAGCTCAGCCACCAGGGGGCGCGCATCGCCCATCTCGGGTTTCTTTATCGGATGGACGCCGGCGCGCACCACCTTGACCGCCGCCGGCCCACCGATGGAGGCGACGAACAGCAGCTGGCAGTCACCGATCAGCGAGGCGCGATAGCCATTCATGTCGTCGCTCGCCTGGCTGTCGTCGATGGGACGGATGTCAATCAGCTTGAGGCCATTCGAGGAGACCTGATAGATGAGAAAGCGCCGGCAGGAACCAAAGTGTCCATCCAGCTTTTCCCCCTTGTTGGATGCACAGGCGACACGGATGCTGCCGGGCAGGTCGCCATCCCGGTAGGCTTCTATCTCGGGCAGGGGCTCGGCGTTGATGTCAGCTTCACCCTGTAGAATCGACAGTGCGTTCCTCAGCGCCGGGGCATCAATGCCGGACAACTCATTGTCTGCGGCGCTCTTGAGCTTTTTCAGGGTCAGTTCGGCGAGAGCCTTGCGGGTCGGCGGCAGACCCACCGCATCATCGAGTACGCGCAACAGGCGCGCAGCATCGGTATCCGGCAATTCGCGGGCGGCAAGCCCGATTCGCAGGGCGATCTCGTTACTCAGTGATTGTTGGCTCATGAATCATCCGGTTGAAAAAGTTTGAAGAGGGAAGGTTGAAGTGTGAAGGGGAGCGGTTCTTTCAAACTTCACCCTTCCCACTTCCCACTTCTGCCGTCAGGCAGGCAGAATGCAGTCGTCTTCCATG
>JADGBD010000043.1:0-2887 GCA_015231665.1 Gammaproteobacteria bacterium | reverse complement strand
TGTAGCCCCCCTTGAAGGGCAGGATGGATTTGGTCGGGCAGACCGGTTCACAGTCGCCGCAAGCGGTACAGATATCACGAACAATTTTCAGGGCCATGGTCTTTCTCCTGGGTTGAGCTATTCAGCACGCTTGAATCGAAGTGTCGTCGGAAAGGTCGGTCGGGGGCTGATCGGGTCGATGTAGTACTTCGAGCCATCGGTCAGTTCGACTTCCCCACCCCACTCGGTCTCGGTGTCTTTTTCCACCGAGGCGATTTCGTCCTCCTGGTCCTTCTTGGCGATGTAGAACAGGAGAGCGCCATCGTCTTTCACGCGGATCATTACATTGGGCACTTAACACCTCGCTTTGCTCGGTAAAGTTGGAAGTCAACAGGTTGAAGTGAGAAGTTCGGTGCTCGCTAAGCGCGTACCCCACTTCAAACTTCATCCTTCTAACTTCAAACTTCGCTTATTGAATCGGGGCGACTTACGCCGCCCCGGCTCCAGTTAGCGCACCAGATCGTAGTTGTAGTCAGTGGTGCCCATGCCGCGGGTTTCCTCGTCTAGTCGTTCCAGCACGGCGTTGACCAGGGTCTTGAGCATGTACATAGCCCCTTCGTAACCCAGGGTGGTGTCACGATGCATGTGATGCCGGTCGAAGATCGGGAAACCGATCCGGATCAGCGGCACCTCGTGCTCTTTGCCCTTGTGCAGCGTGTCACGCTGGATGAACTTGCCGTAGCTGTTGCCGATCATGAAATCCGGCTTGTTGGTGAACATCAGCGAACGGAAGTGCCACAGGTCCTTGCCGATATGTACCTCGCTGTTCTGGCCGTAGGGCGATTCCGAGCACAGCTTCTCCACCTCTTTCTTCCAACGCTTGTTGGCGTGGTTACAGAGAATCTGGGTCGGCTCCGCCCCCACTTCCAGCAGGAAGCGAGTCATGCCAAGGACGAAGTCGGCGTCGCCGTAGAGTCCGAATTTCTTGCCGTGCAACCAGGCGTGACTGTCGGTCATCATGTCCACCAGGATGCCGCGTTCACGGGTCAATGATTCAGGGATCGGCTTGCCGGTGAGCTCGGATACCTTCATCAGAAACTCGTCGGTCGCCTCCAGGCCCATGGGGATATCGATGGCGCTGCCCGGCTGCTTCCAGGTGGTCTGCACGAACTTCTTGGTCTTCACCAATTGCCAGGGCTGCAGGCAAAGGGTGTCGATGGCGTTGGGCGCATCCCTCATCTCATCCAGCTTGGTACCGCCGTCGTACATGCGGTATTCGCCATCCGCCGGGGTGTCGAGCACATCGGTGGGATCGCACAGCATGGAGTAGCCGACACCCATCTCGCCGAGCATGCGCTTGATCACGCGGTAATTGCCCAGGTAGGTCTCGAATCCCGGCACAATGTTGATCTTGCCGTTGCTGCCGACCTCCTTGTCTTCCATGTAATTGAGGGTGAAGTAGCGTTGGATGCCCTCGAACATATTGTCCCAACCCGTGGTATGGCTACCGACGAAACTCGGGGTATGGGCAAAGGGGGTGGGAAAATCCTGCTCGATACTCCCCTCTTTCTTGGCGTTGCCGATGAAGGCATTGAGGTCGTCACCGATCACCTCGGCCATGCAGGTGGTAGAGACCGCGATCATCTCGGGCTTGTACAGGGCCTTGGCGTTTTCCAGGCCGGCAAACATGTTCTTCTGACCGCCGAATACCGCCGCGTCTTCGGTCATGGAATCGGAGACGCAGGCGATCGGTTCCTTGAAGTGACGATTGAAGTAGGTGCGGAAGTAGGCCACGCAACCCTGTGAGCCATGCACATAGGGCAGCGTCTTCTCGAAGCCCAGGGCACAGAGTACCGCGCCGAGCGGTTGGCAGGCCTTGGCTGGATTGACGGTCAGGGCCTCACGGGCAAAGTTGAGTTCCTTGTACTCCACCGAAGTGGTCCACTGGAATACCTCCTCGATCTTGTCCTGCGGAACCTTCTCCTCGAACATCTCCTGCTTGTTCTTCAGCGTATCGGTGTATTCCTCCTGACGGAACAGAGGATAGCTCGGCTTAATGTTTTCGACGACTTGACTCATGATGTTTCTCCTCCCGCGCCACCAATCTGTGAACAACGGGCCAGGTGAATGAATGTATTCGTTTGAGCTTCTGGTGCGGCAGACCGGGCTGGCAATCTGCCGCACACTTCCCTATCAGGCGCCCACAGCCACGGCAGCAGATGCCCCTTCCTTGGCCAGCCAGGGAGCCTGGATCTTGCTCCAACAGGGATTGTTCAGGGTCATATCCATATCCCGGGCAAAGATGGCGAAGCCGTCATAACCGTGATACGGACCGGAATAATCCCAACTGTGCATCTGGCGGAAAGGAATGCCCATCTTCTGGAAGATGTACTTCTCCTTGATACCGGAACCGATCAGATCAGGCTTGACCTTCTTGACGAATTCCTCGAATTCGTAACCGGTGACGTCGTCGTAGATCAGGGTGGCGTTGCCCATCTCCTTGATGGTGCGGTCATAGTCATCGTTGTGGGCAAACTCGTAGCCAGTGCCCACCACCTCCATGCCCAGATCCTCGTAGGCACCGATGACATGGCGCGGACGCAGACCGCCGACATAGAGCATGACGCGCTTGCCCTGCAGGCGCGGCTTATACTTGGCGATCACCGCCTCGTACTCGGCCTTGTACTTCTCAATCACCCGTTCGGCACCCTCCTTGATGGAATCGTCGAAGAAGCTGGCGATCTTGCGCAGCGACTCGGCTATCTTAGTGGGGCCGAAGAAGTTGTACTCCACCCAGGGAATGCCATACTTCTCTTCCATGTGGCGGCTGACGTAGTTCATTGAGCGGTAGCAGTGCAGCAGGTTGAGCTTGGCCTTGGGGGTGTTTTCCATCTCCGCCAGGGTGCCA
>JADGBD010000429.1 GCA_015231665.1 Gammaproteobacteria bacterium | reverse complement strand
TCTCCACATCCATCAAAATCAGCCGGGCGTCCTCCTCGGGGTGGGCGCGCAGGTGTTCCACCAGCTGGCGGCCGTTGTTGAACAGCACCACCTGGCCGCCGACCTGTTCGAGAAACTCCTGGATCACCATCTGGTTGATCGGCTCGTCCTCGGCCACCAGGATACGCACGCCGATCAGGTCCAGGTTGGCCAGCTCCGGGCGGGATTTGGTCTCGGCGCCGGCCTGGAACTGGAACTGGAACTGGGACTGGGGCGGGCAGGGCAGGCTGAGACTGAACTGGGAGCCCTCGCCGGGCTTACTCTTGGCCTCCAGACTGCCGCCGAGCAGGGAGGCGAGATGGGCGCTGATGGTCAGTCCCAGGCCGGTGCCTTCAAAGCGGCGGTTCTGCGAGCTGTCGGCCTGCTCGAAGGGCTTGAACACCCGATCGAGCTTGCTCGCCTCGATGCCGAGGCCGCTGTCGCTCACCTCCACCAGCAGGCGCTCGCCGTGCTGACGGGCGCTCAGGCGCACCCAGCCCTGCTCGGTGAACTTGACCGCGTTGGACAGCAGGTTGATCAGAATCTGGCGCAGGCGCAGGCCATCGCTGAGGCAGGGCTGGGGGCCGAGGCCGCTGAGGTCCTGCTCCAGACGCAGGCCCTTGGCCTGGGCCAGGGGCTCGATGGTGCCGATACAACCGCGCAGGAGCAGGCGCAGGTCCACCGCCTCCTGCACCAGGCTCATCTGGCCGGCGTCGATCTTGGAGAAGTCGAGGACGTTGTTGATCACCTGCAGCAGGTGTTTGCCGCTGTCGTTGATCTGGCTCAGGCAGGTGTTGAGCTTGGCGTAGTCGCGGGCATAGGCCGGCATCAGGCCGATCTGCGCCAGACCGAGGATGCCGTTGAGCGGGGTGCGGATTTCGTGGCTCATGTTGGCGAGGAAGTTGCGCCGGGTCTGGGCCAGCTGGCGAGCCTCGCTGAGGGCCTGCTCGCGGGCCTCGTCGATCTGCTGGCGCTCGGTGACGTCGCTGATCACCATCACCAGATAGCGCCGCCCCTGCAGCTGCAGCTGGCTCAGCTCCAGCTCGCTGAGCAGGCGGCCGGAGTCGAGCCGATGCAGGTTGAACAGCGCCGGCTTGGGCTCACCGGGCTGGTTTGCTGCGGCCTGAGCCATTGAAGACTGACTGAGGGCGGCCCAGTCCACCGCCGCGGTGCTGGGGTGCTGGCTGATCAGGCGCTCGATCGGCGTTCCCAGCAGGCCGCCGCCGCTGGCGCCGAACAGCTGCTCGGCACGGCGGTTGGCAATCACCACCGAGTGCTTGTCATCCAGCACCAGAATGGCGTTGGGGGTGGTTTGCAGGATCAGCTCGAAGCGCGCCTCGCTCTCCTTCAGGGCCTGATGGCTGCGGCTGATCTGGCTGGTATCCAGGTAACTGATGAGCACCCGCGCCTTGCCATCGGGCGGGTCAAGATAGGGCGAGCAGCTGCGCAGGCGGCTGCGCTGGTTCTCTCCGCGCAGCTTTTCGCCCAACACCAGGCGACTGAGCTGGGCCTGGCTGCGCAGCACCAGTTCCAGGTCGGCGATCAGCAGGGGGTCGGCCAGCTGTGGCGGAAACCGGCGCAGATCCTGGCCGATGGCCTCCGGGCCCAGGCCGAACAGCTGGCCGCCGCCGGGGCTGAAGAGCTCCAGGCGCAGCTCGGCATCGACAATCAGCATGCAACTGCCCACCGCCCGCAGCAGGTTGTGCAGGTGGGAATTGAGGATTGCCTCCGCCGCAGTGGCCTGGCTCATGCCGGTGCTGGCGCGAAAGTTGGACTATTGCTGGGCGAAGCGGCTGCGGAAGTACATCACCGCCGAGCTGTTGAAGGCCACCACGTCAAAGATCTTCCAGCCGTTATCGCTCAGATAGAAGCGGAACTTCATGCTCGCCGGCGGGGCATCCCGGCGCAGCACGCGCAGGCCCACCTGCACCTCTTTGTTATTCACCGGGCGGGCGTGGGTGATCATCAGCCGTGAATCGGCGTAGCTGCCGCCGAGGCCCTTGGCCAG
>JADGBD010000428.1 GCA_015231665.1 Gammaproteobacteria bacterium | reverse complement strand
ATCAGGAGTAGAGGCCTTCCTCGATCATCTTGAGGTAGGGCTGCACCGGGTCAACTGGCTCTGGGCCAACCCGGATGTGCTGAAAAAGGCGGGTGTGAGCGCCATGCCCCAGACCTGGCCGGAGTTTTTTGCCGCTGCGGATCAGATTCAGACCTCCGGCGCCATCGCTCTGGCCCACGGTGGACAGAGCTGGCAGGACTTCACCCTGTTCGAGTCAGTTGCACTGGGTCTGGGCGGTGTACAGTATTACCAGGACGCCCTGGTCAAGCTCGATGCCAAGGCGCTCAATAGCTCCACCACAACCCAGGTGCTGGAGACCTTTCGCAAGCTCAAGGGCTATACCGACAAGGCTTCGGCCGGGCGTGACTGGAACCTGACCACGGCCTTGATAATCCAGGGTCAGGCGGGCTTCCAGTTCATGGGTGACTGGGCCAAGGGCGAGTTCAGCGCCGCCGGCAAGCAGTCCGGCCGCGACTATCTGTGCGCCGCCGCGCCGGGCACCGCCAACGCCTTCAGCTTCAACGTCGATTCCTTCATTCTGTTCAAGCTCAAGGACGCTCAGGCCGAGCAGGCGCAGCAGGCGCTGGCCTCGGCGATCCTCAGTCCGAGCTTTCAGGAGGTGTTCAATCAAAATAAGGGCTCTATCCCGGTGCGCCTGGGTCACCCGATGGATGCCTTCGACGCTTGCGCCCAGCGCTCGGCGCAGGACTTCATGGCCAGCGCCGAGTCCGGCACATTGGTACCTTCCATCGCCCATAGCATGGCGGTGAGTCCGGCGGTGCAGGGCGCCATGCAAGACGTGGTGACCCAGTTCTGGAATGACTCCAAGCTGTCCGTGGCTGAAGCACAAAAGCGGCTGCTGGCGGCTGCCCGCCAGTAAGCTTTTTTACCGACCTGGCCGTGACATCTTCCACAGAAAACTGGCTGCCCAAGCTGGTGGTGGCGCCGGGCTTTGTCCTCGGTTTTGCCTTCATCTACGGCTTCATGATCTGGACCGGGGTGCTGTCGCTGAGCGCCTCACGGATGCTGCCCAATTACGAGTTCGTCGGCCTGGAGCAGTACCTGCGCCTGTTTGCCATGGAGCGCTGGTGGCTGGCCATGAGCAACCTGGCTATCTTCGGCCTGCTTTATGTGGGTGGCGCCCTGGCGCTGGGCCTGGGGCTGGCGATTCTGCTGGATCAGAAAATCCGCGGCGAGGGTGCCTTGCGCACCATCTACCTCTATCCCATGGCACTGTCCTTTGTCGTCACCGGCACTGCCTGGAAGTGGATTCTCGATCCCAGCCTGGGACTGCAGAAGCTGATGCAGGATCTGGGCTGGAGCAGCTTTCGCTTCGAATGGCTGGGAGATACCGACCTGGCCATCTACTGCGTGGTGATTGCCGGTTTGTGGCAGTCGGCGGGATTTGCCATGGCGCTGTTTCTCGCCGGACTGCGCGGGATTGACGATGGCATCATCAAGGCGGCGCAGATGGACGGCGCCTCCTTGCCGCGTATCTATTGGCGCATCATCCTGCCGGCACTGCGGCCGGTGGTATTTTCCTGCCTGCTGGTGCTCTCCCACCTGGCGATCAAAAGCTTCGATCTGGTCATGGCCCTGACCGCCGGTGGTCCGGGCTACAGCACCGATCTGCCGGCCACCTTCATGTATTCGGTCTCCTTCACCCGGGGGCAACTGGGTCTGGGTGCCGCCAGCGCCACGATGATGCTGATGACCTTGGCAGCCCTGGTGGTGCCTTACCTGTATTCGGAATTGCGCAGGCGCCCATGAGCCTCGGTCGAAATCCCTTGCATTCCGCCGCCTGGGCGCGGCTTTCAATCTATGTGCTGTTGCTGTTGGCGGCCCTGTTCTTTCTCGCGCCGCTGTATGTGATGCTGGTAACCTCGTTCAAGGACGCCGACGAGATCCGAGCCGGCCATCTGCTGGCCCTGCCGCAGGGGCTGAACTTCTCCGCATGGGCTGCCGCCTGGGGTAGCGCCTGCACCGGGGTGGACTGCAATGGCCTCAAGCCCTTCTTCATCAACTCC
>JADGBD010000427.1 GCA_015231665.1 Gammaproteobacteria bacterium | reverse complement strand
GGGTGGTGCTGTCCGCTCCCTGTGCGTTAGCTGTGGGGTCGCCCTATGTCCGTTGGGAGCAAGCATGGATCAAACTACCGTTGCATGGCCGCACCCTGGCGCTTGTCGCTGTCATCGTCCCCCTGCTGGGGTTGCTCGTCTATGTCGCTCTGCGCTCCGGCCCCATGGCGCCGGTGGCGGTGACCGAGATCCGGGTCGAATCCCGTGCCATCCGTCCCTCGCTGTTTGGCATAGGCACCGTCGAGGCGCGTTACACCTACAAGATTGGCCCCACCTTTGCCGGGCGCGTGCAGCGTTTGGATGCCCAGGTCGGTGAGCACGTCAGGGCCGGGCAACTGCTTGGCGAGATGGCGCCGGTGGATCTCAATGAACGGGTGCTTTCCCAGGAGGCTGGGCTCAAGCGCGCCGAGGCGGCGATAGATGAGGCCAGTGCCAGGCATGCCTACGCCCAAAGCCAGGCGCGTCGCTATGAGGAGTTGTTCGAGGTCCGCTCGGTCAGCGAGGAGGTTCTGATCACCAAGCGGCAGGAGTTGGCGATTGCCCGGGCCGCCCTGGTCGGCGTGAAGGAGGAGCGGGTTCGCGCCCGCTTTGAGCTGGAGGGGGCGATGGCGCAGCGCAGCAATCTGCGCCTGGTGGCACCTGTGGACGGCATCATCATCCGACGCGATGCCGATCCCGGCACCACTGTGGTTGCCGGACAGTCGGTGGTGGAACTGATCGCCCCGCAGAGCCTGGGGGTCCATGTGCGTTTCGATCAGGTCAGCGCGGCCGGACTGGCCGCCGATCTACCCGCCCAGATCGTCCTGCGCTCGCGTCAGACCGAGGTACTGCAGGGGCGGGTGTTGCGCCTGGAGCCGGTGGCGGATGTGGTCACCGAGGAGATGCTGGCGAAGGTGATCTTTGATCAGCTGCCCGCGCCCTTGCCGCCTCTGGGTGAGCTGGCCGAGGTGACCATCGACCTGCCTGCGCTGCCAGCGGTGCCGGTGATCCCCAACGCTGCCGTGCAGCGCCAGGGCAACCAGACAGGGGTTTGGCGGATCAGCGACGGTGCGCCGCTGTTCACTCCCGTCCGGCTCGGGCGCTCCAACCTTGACGGACTGGTGCAGGTGCTTGAGGGCCTGAGCGAGGGCGATCGCATCGTGCTCTACAGCGAGAAGGCGCTGGGTGCGCACAGCCGCATCCAGCTGGTGGAGCGGATCCCTGGGGTAGCCCAGTGATCAGCCTAGCCGGCCGGGATATCCTGCATGCCTGGGGCAAGTTCGTCTTCACCGGCTTTGGTCTGGGTCTGCTCATCGGCGTGACCCTGGTCATGGCCGGGGTCTATCGCGGCATGGTGGACGACGGCAAGGCGCTGCTGGACAACAGTGGCGCTGATATGTGGGTGGTGCAGAAAGACACCCTCGGCCCCTACGCGGAGCCCTCCAGCCTCAACGACGACCTCTATCGCGCCATCCTGGCCATGCCGGGGGTGGCCAGCGCGGCGAACGTGACCTATCTGACCATGCAGGTGCGTAAGGAAGGGCGCGATGTGCGCTCCATGGTGGTCGGCATAGTGCCCGGCGGCACGGGGGCGACGCCGGGCTGGCCGCCCTATCTGGTGGCGGGGCGGCAGATCACCCGCAGCCATTATGAGGCGGTGGCCGATATCGCCACCGGCTTTCAGCTTGGCGACCAGCTGCAGATACGCCGCAACCGCTACACCTTGGTCGGCCTGACTAGGCGCATGGTCTCCTCCAGCGGTGATCCCATGGTATTCATCCCCCTCAAGGATGCCCAGGAGGCACAGTTTCTCAAGGACAACGACGCCATCCTGCAAAGCCGCCGCCGCAGCCGAGCCAATCCCGCCTTCAATCGCCCCGGCGTGCCCGGTCTGCTGGACGCCATCATCGCCTCCCAGGCCAGCAATAACTCGGTCAATGCCGTGCTGGTGCGGCTCAAGGCCGGGGTGGTGGCGGAGGATCTCGCCTCCTCCATCCGCCGCTGGAAGCACCTGACGGTCTATACCCGGGCGCAGATGGAGGAAATTCTGATC
>JADGBD010000426.1 GCA_015231665.1 Gammaproteobacteria bacterium | reverse complement strand
CGTTCGCTGAGCGAAGCCGAAGCGAACGGCGGCTGGCTTCGGCTCCGCTCAGCCAGCGTTGTTTCGTTAATTTGCTGCCAATGCAACTAAGCCTATCCCAGTCGGCTGAATTTGATTGGTAATCAGGTCATTTAAAAACTCTGCGATCTCCGCGCTTCTCCGCGTTCTCTGCGTCCCTTTCAGCTCCTGCGCCGCCAAAGGCTGACTTGGCTGAGGCTGTGCTGGTATTTGCGTGCGGTTTCGCGGATGACGAAGGGCAGATCCATTGGCTCGCTGATGGGCTCGAAATGGGCTGCCAGCAGCTGCTGCAGGCTCTCGATGGTGCGCAGCGGCCGGCCATCCCGCTCGAATCCCCCCAGCCAGCTGGTCCGCTCGGTGTATTCCTCCAGCCAGGTGTAGGGTGAGGCGATGAGCAAGGTGCCGCCGGGGTTGATCCGGCGGGGAATCTCGTCGAGGAACCTCTGGGGCTGGTAGAGGCGGTCGATGAGGTTGGCGGCTATGACCAGGTCGTAGCCGCTGAACTGCGGCTTGAGGTTGTGGGCATCGCCCTGCCAGAAGCTGAGCTTGGTCTCCAGGCCGGCAAAGCCGAGCTGCTCCAGGCTCAGTTCACGCTTCTCGGTCAGCTCGCCCTCGCTGGTGATGGCGTAGCTGAGCTGGCCGTTCTCCTGCAGGCCGATGGCCTGGCGGATGAAGCGGGCGGAGAAATCGATGCCGCTGACCTGATCGAAATGGCGCGCCAGTTCAAAGCTGGCCCGGCCGACAGCACAGCCCAGGTCGAGGGCGCTGCGGCGCGGACCCTGATGGGCTGCCAGCGCCAATTCCACCAGGGCCAGGGGGAAGTTGGCCACGCCAAAGTAGCTGGGGCCGTAGTGGAATTCGCAGTACTGCGCCACCGCGGCATCGGTCTCGTAGCTCTGGTTGGGCAGCTCTTTCAGCGGCGGCAGCTCGGGGCCTGCGACATAGCGAAAGCCGGCGTGCTGGAAAAAATGCCGGCGGAAGGCATAGCGGGCATCGCGGGTGGCCTCGTTGCCGGTGGAGATCCAGCTGCCGCCCTTGATCAGGTTGTGCTGGTTGTCGAAGGTGGGGGTGGAGAAGTCGTCGTAGATGGGATGCACCTCGAAGCCATCGAAGCCGTGGATCGGCGTCTCGGTCCACTGCCAGACATTGCCGATAACATCGAAGAAGCCGCCCTTGCCGAAGCGATCCACCGGCACCGAGGAGGCGCCGTGCTCCAGGTTGATGTTCCACTCCACCTGACCCGGCGAGTCAGGCGAATTGGGCCACTCGGGCTCGTCGGCGATCTCCAGCCAGTCGTGCAGCCGGTACCATTCCTCCTCAGTGGGCAGGCGGATCGGCTGGCCGCACTGCTCTGCCTGCCAGTTGCAGAAGGCCTTGGCCTCCAGATAGTTGACCTCCACCGGCCAGTTCCAGGGCATGGGGATCTCTTGCGCCAGGCAGCGCAGGCGGTAGTCCTCGCCCTGCGCTCGCCAGAACAGGGGCATCTGCCGCTGGCTGTAGGCCAGCCAGCGCTGGCCCTCGTCAGTCCAGAGCTCGGGCCGCTGGTAACCGCCGGCCCGGATAAAGCCGAGATACTCGCCGTTGCTCACCAGATGGCGGCTGGCCTGGAATTCCGCCAGCTCGACCCTGTGGGGGCCGTATTCGTTATCCCAGCCGTAGAGGCGGCTGTCGCGGGCCTTTCCCAGCCGGACCTGGCCGGCGGGCACCGGTTGCAGCGGATTGGCCGGGGCATCGCCCGCTTCTTCGTAGGGCGCCCACTGAGGCAGGGGCTCAAGCCAGCGGATATCCAGCTGGCGGATCAGCACCGAGCTGGTCTCCAGATGGATGCGCTCGTGCTCTATGCCCATGAGGATGCCCCAGGCGGGGTGATCGTCCCAGCGGATCGGCAGGCTCAGCTCGAGCCGGTCGATGGCCTGATGCACCGCTGCGCGCACCTGGTCGCGGTAGGCGCGCACCTCGGCCACTGGCGGCCAGTCGTAGTGGGCCTGGTTGAGGTCATCCCAGCTCATTTCATCCACGCCGATAGCGAACATGG
>JADGBD010000425.1 GCA_015231665.1 Gammaproteobacteria bacterium | reverse complement strand
GCCACCGGCAAGACTTTGCGCTACCTGGTCTTGGTCTACTTTGCCGGTGGTTGAGTGAGTGAGTGGGGAGATAAAAAACCCGCCGGAAGGCGGGTTTTTTGCCAGGAATGGCAACAGACCTCAGCAGAGGTTCTTGCCGCTACCCTTGACGCAGGAGCCATCACCGGTAACCAGCTTGCCATAGCTGCTGGAGACATTGCCCTCAGCAAAGCTGTTCATGGAAACCATGCCAAGGGCCAGAGCAAACAGGGCGGACAACAGAACGGCAGACATTTTTTTCATCGTTGTAGCTCTCCAATGGTGTGTGCGAATTGCCCGGTAAGTTTCACCAATTTGCTCGCCCATGGCAAGCGTTCAGCGGTCAGCCTTCAGCGGCTAGCTACAAGCCTGGGGGGTACCGGCTTTGTCCCCATCCCGGCTTTCTCAGTAACCAACTAATTTGCTAAGAAAAATGCAAAATTTTTGTGGCGTTTGGCTTTCTTAATCTTTATGATAACAATTATCAAAAATTGGATTCTGGAGCTGTACCCCATGACCACAAGCACCCTTTCCCAGCTGGCTTCGGGCGCCAGAGGCACCATCCTCAAGATTGAAGCGACCAATGACATGCATGACCGCCTGGCTGCATTGGGTTTTCGCACCGGAGCCAGCGTTGGCGTGCTCTACAGCGCCCTGATGGGCGATCCGCGCACCTACATCGTCTGTGGTAGCCAGGTCAGCTTGCGCAAATCCGAGGCGGATTTGATCCTGGTCAATCACTGATTCTCCTCTGCGCCGGGCCTGTGGCCCTGACACCGCGGCCCTTGACTCCCCCCAGCGTATTTCATGGCCGCGGTCGGCGTTTTTTTATCTGCCTTTTAACTGAACTGCCCTTTGCCTAAACAGATTTGATCGTACCCGAGGATTTCGTATGACCAACCCCCAACCCCCTGCCAAGCAGGTTCGCGTTGCCCTGGTGGGCAACCCTAACACCGGCCGCACCACCCTGTTCAATCAGCTGACCCATTCCCGCGGCGGTACCGGCAACTATCCTCGGGTCACTGTCAGCGTGACATCAAAGACCATCGAGCATCAGGGCTGGCAAATCGAGGTGGTCGATCTGCCCGGGATTTACTCCCTCAGTTCTCGCACCGACGAAGAACTGCAGAGCCGCGAGTATCTTTACAAGCAGCAGCCGGACCTGATCATCAATGTGGTGGACATGGCCCATCTGGAGCGCAACCTGCTGCTGACTTCGCAGCTGATCGAGATGGGCCTGCCGCGCATCGTCGCCCTGAACATGAAGGATGAGGCCAGCCACAAGGGCGTGGAGGTGGAGCTGGAGGCCTTCTCCAGCTTCCTTGATGCGCCGGTGATCGAGATGGAGGCACGCAACGGCAAGGGCATAGTCCAGCTGCTGGATGCCATTGTCGGCCAGGCGGTCAAGGGCTTCAGCAATGAACCCATCCGCATCGGCTACGACGACCACCTGGAGGCCTCCATCGAACGGGTGGCCGCGGCCTACCGTGAGCTGCACAGCAATGACCTGAGTGATGCCCAGGTGCGCTGGCAGGCGATCAAGCTGCTGGAGGGCGACGCCAGCCTGCTCAAGGCGGAAAGCGACCACAGCCCCCTGATGAAGATGGTGGAGGAAGAACAGCGGGTGCTGCAGGAGCAACACAGCGAAACCGCGGCAATCATGCTCAACGACGGCCGCTATGGCTTCGTCAACGGCCTGATGCGCGAAACCGTCAAGCTGGACATGGATACCGCCCTGCAGCGGGTGGATGTCACCCGCGTGCTCGACTCGGTGCTGCTGCACCGCTGGCTGGGCCTGCCGCTGTTTCTCGCCTTCATGTGGCTGATGTTCGAGACCACCTTTACCCTGGGAGCCTATCCCATGGACTGGATCGACGCCGGCGTCGGCGCTCTCTCCGCATGGCTCAGCGGCACCCTGCCCGAAGGCCTGTTCAAGGACCTGATCATCAACGGCATAGTCGCCGGGGTGGGCGGCACCATCATCTTCCTGCCGAATATCGTCATCCTGGTTTTTTTCATCGCCCTTTTCAGTGAGACCGGCTACCTGTCCC
>JADGBD010000424.1 GCA_015231665.1 Gammaproteobacteria bacterium | reverse complement strand
TTGCGCTCGGTTTGGACATGGCAATTCATTAACCAAAAGGCACTCGATGAGCTGGAAAACAGTTTACGCCGCCGCTTGGACGAACAAGACGACAGCGAGGCCAGAGATGAACTCGAACAGCTCAGAATTTGTCGCGAAGAGTTGGAAAACTTCGCCATTCTGTCCTTGTGGGCCGTGTTTGAAGAAACGCTGAACAGCTGGCTGGCGCAGCGCACATATTGGGCGGTGGCTTCTGAAGAGGGTGATAGGAACATCCGCGAGAGCTTGCTGCGGCGTATTCAGCACTGGAGCATGGCGGAAAAGATTGATGCGCTACAGCCGGTATTTGGCAACGAAGTAACTCATAATTTGCAGAACCTGCGTAAATGGCGAGATTGGGTGGCACACCGCAAAACGGGGCCGCGCCCAGAAGCGGTTGATGCCGATATGGCGGAAAGTCTGTTCAGCGAGGTCATCGCGCAGTTAGAAGTGTACCCCGAAGATAGGATGGTAGCCCTAGCATGAGCGGGCGTGTCCTTTGGATCACCGGCCTTTCCGGTGCGGGCAAATCCACGCTGGCGCATGAGATTGTGGCACGGTTGCGCGCCAGGGGTGATGCGGTGGTGCTCCTCGATGGCGATGAGCTGCGCGAAGTGTTTGGGGCCGTGGCGGCCAATGCCGATAACCACGGGCGCGAGGGCCGCCTGGCGCTGGCGATGCAGTATGCCCATCTGTGCCGGGTGATTGCTAACCAGGGCCTGACCGTGGTGATTGCTACTATCTCCCTGTTTCGTGAAGTCCATGCCTGGAATCGTGCCCACCTATCGGGTTATTTCGAGGGGTACCTGAAAGTACCGCTGGAGGAGTTGCGCCGCCGTGACCCCAAGGGGATTTACCGTCGCTTCGATGCCGGGGAGTTACACCATGTGGCGGGTCTGGACTTGCCGATTGATGAGCCGGAAGCGGCAGACTGGGTGGCCAAGTTCGATGCCGAGCACGGGGTCGAGCTGCTGGCCAATGAATTGATGAAACGAATTGATGAGAATTTGAGCCGATGAAAACCGAATGGGACTACACCACGCTGGCCGATGCCTACCTGAAACGCCCGGATTACGCCGATGCGGCCATAGACGCGATGCTCTCGATAGCCGGGGTGGAAAAAGGCGACAGGTTTTGTGATGTGGGTGCCGGTGTAGCGCACCTGACCTTGATGCTCGCCGCCCGCGGCCTGGATGTTGTGGCGGTTGAGCCGAATGACGCGATGCGCAGCAACGGCATCCAGCGCACGGAAAATCTCACCAATGTACGTTGGCATGAAGGCACTGGCGAAGCGACCGGCCAAGCTGCACAAGCATTCGACATGGTGACCTTTGGCAGTTCGTTCAACGTCTGTGACCGCCAGCAGGCCCTCAAGGAAACTGCTCGGATTCTCAAGCCGCGTGGCTGGTTTGCCTGCATGTGGAACCACCGTCAGCTGGAAGACCCGATTCAGGCCCAGATCGAGGCGATCATCAAGGATCGGGTAGCGGGCTATGGCTACGGTACGCGCCGCGAGGATCAGACGGCGGTCGTCGACGCCAGCGGATTGTTCGGGCCGGTGGTGCATCTTGATTCGCGTGTGATGCATGAGCAGACCATCGCAGCCTGTGTTGAAGCCTGGCGCTCCCACGCCACCTTGGAACGACAGGCCGGTGCCGCGTTTGCCGAGGTGGTTGGCGCCATCGAGGACTATCTTCAGAGTCTGAACACCCCCAGCATTCAGATTCCCTATTCGACGAATATCTGGGTCGCGCAGCTGAAATAGTGTCTGGGATTGCCGGATCGCTCCATTGAACCTGAAGGTTGCGTGCGGGTCTTTGCCGTTACGGCGCATGGCGACTACTGGTATCTGTGCTATAGAAGACGCTGTCGCAAAAAAATTTCCTGGGGAGCCTGAGTTGATATGAACACAATCGAACGCCTCTATGCAGTGAGCAGCCGCTTGCCCCCATTGGCCCAAGCGGAGTTGCTCGATTTCGCCGAGTTTTTACAGCCAAAGAACCGAACAGCGGCAACCACTGGGGCTACGCCGTTGCAAGCGCTGGCGGGGGGGCTGG
>JADGBD010000423.1 GCA_015231665.1 Gammaproteobacteria bacterium | reverse complement strand
ATGGACATCTACAGCGGCCGGATGACGATCTGGAGCGGGGCCATGCCGGATATCTACCTGATCGACCATCAGGGTCAGCTGTTGCGCCAGATCAGTGCGCGCAACATGCCCTTGGGGGTGCTCGCCGATGAGGAATTCGAACCCGGCGTGGAAGTGCTGGAAATCCCCATCGACGCCCATCTCTACCTGCACACCGATGGCCTCACCGAGATGAACCACCCCAAGCTCGGCGAGTTCGGCGAGGAGCGCCTGCTGCAACTGCTGCAACGGCCCCTGGCCGGGCGCTTCGAAGCGGTGGTGGAGGCCATAGGCGCCTATCGCCCCGATCTGCCCCAGGAGGACGACATCGCCCTGGTGGCGCTGGACCTGCAGCGGCCTGCGGAAATCCTCGATCAGCACGGCGGCGAGCTGGCGCAGGAGCAGCGCCACGAGCGAATCATCCCCTTTCAGATTCAGCTGGAGCTGGAGGCGGAGGACATGCGCCGACTTGACCCCATCAGCCTGTGCAGCGGCATCCTCGCCCAGCAGCCAGGCCTGCGCCCGCACAAGGACATGATCCACACCCTGTTCGCCGAGCTCTACAACAATGCCCTGGAGCACAGCGTGCTTGGCCTGGGCTCGGTGGACAAGAGCGAGACCCAGGCCTTCATCGACTACTACCAGCAACGCCAGCACAAACTGCAGACCCTGGAGCAGGCCCATATCAGCCTGAGCTTTCGCCTGATCCGGGAAGCCGAGGGGGAACTGCTGGAAATACAGCTGCAGGACAGCGGCCGCGGCTTCGATGCCGCCCAGGCACTCGAACGCAGCCGCAGCGAAGGCCTCGCCAGCCGCGGCCTGGCACTGCTATCCCAATTCAGCGAAAGGCTCGAATACAGCAACGACGGCCGCCAGGCACGCCTGCTCTATCGCCTCAGCTGAATCGGGAGCGCGGGCGGCTAAAGCCGCAAGCGAGCAGGATCCAGCACCAAACAAAGGCCCTCAGGCCGTTGCAGCACCGCGCGCACTGCCGGCAGGCGCTGACAGTCGCGTACCAGCGGCGGCAGCGGCAGAAGCTGCTCAAGCGAGGCGCTGAACAGCTCAATGGGCTCATCCAGGGCGCAGGCCAGCGGCCCGGCGGCACTGCGCAGCAGCAGGCTGTGCCAGCGGCCCGCCGGGGCCTCGGCCGGCAGACCCAGATAGGCGCAGAGACGCTGCCGATTGGCCAAGGCCGAAGCCAGCGCCTGAGCATGCGGCGCCTGCATCTGACCTACCAAACCAGCCTCCACCACCAGGGGATAGCCAGCCAGACGAAAGCCCACCAGCTCCAGGCTGCTGCTCATAGCGGCGCCAGCCTAATCAGCCCAAGCCCAAAAGGACGCAGAGGACGCGGAGAAGCGCAGAGCACGCAGAGGGTTGAGTTTTTCTCGCAAACAGCTTTACAACTCGGCGATCTCCGCGCTTCTTTGCGATCTCTGCGTCCTCTTGGGTCCGGTAACGCTAACTTCATGCCTGACCCAGGCGGGCGCGGTAGTCTCTGAGCAGGCGCTCCCCATCCAGGCAGGGGATCCCCTGGTCGCGCCAGACCAGGGAGGCGTCCACCCACTGATCCAGCGGGCTGGGCAGAGTGGCCAAGGGCGGCTGCAGGGCACTTTCGACCACGTCGATGACGTCTTCCACCTCATCCACCAGCAGGCCGGTGCGCATGGCGCTGGCCTGCAGCAGCAGAATGAAGCCCGGTCTGGCGCTATCCCTAACGCCGTTGTCCCTGGCCCCGCTGCGCTGCAGCAGCCGATCCAGTTGCACCACGGATTCCACATCCCCGCGCAGGTTGATCACGCCAACCAGGGAATCGGGACAGCCGGGGACGTAGAAAATCTCCCCCGCCGGCAGTATCTCCCGCACCTGGGCACCGCGCAGGGCGAAGCATTCCTCCCCCAGGCGGAAGATCACCAGCTTGACCTGGGCCTCATCGACCTCGATCACCTGGGCGGATTCGGCCTCGCGCCGGGCCAGCAGCTCGTCCAGATGCTCAGACATGGCGCTCGTCTCCAGTGTTCGGATCGAACAGCACCTGATTGCGGCCTTGCTTTTTC
>JADGBD010000422.1:1228-2082 GCA_015231665.1 Gammaproteobacteria bacterium | reverse complement strand
CAGCGGTGGTTCGGTGCAGATTCGGGTTGCGCGTCTGGAGGACGCGCGGGTGCGCATCAGTGTCGAGGACAGCGGCCCGGGGATTGCCGAAGACCAGCTGGGCCAGCTGTTCGAGCCGTTCAACCGCCTGCAGGCGGAGCACAGCGGTATCGAGGGCACCGGCATCGGCCTGGTTATCGCCAAAACCCTGGTGGAGCTGATGGGTGGCGAGATCGGCGTCAACAGCCGGTTGGGCGAGGGCAGCACCTTCTGGATCGAACTGGCGGAACAACCCCAGCAGGAGCCGGCCGCCCCGGCCGAGAACAAGCCGCAGCTCGACAGTGCCAGCGCAAGCCCCGCGCAGCAGCAGACCAAGGTGCTCTACATCGAAGACAATCCGGCCAACCTGCGCCTGCTCAGCCAGGCCCTCAAGCGCCAGCCGCAGTTTGCTCTGCTCAGCGCCAGCAGCGGCCTTCAAGGCCTGGAACTGGCCAAGGCCGAGCGGCCGGACCTGATCCTGCTGGATATCAACCTGCCGGAGATGAGCGGCTATGAGGTGCTCCGCTGCCTGCGCCAGGATGAAAGCTGCCAGCAGATTCCGGTGATCGCGGTTACCGCCAACGCCATGGACAGCGACCGCATCAAGGCCAAACAGGCCGGTTTTGACGACTACCTGAGCAAGCCCATCGACATCAGCCGCCTGTTTGGCCTGATGGAGCGGGTTACCAGCCTCCAGCTGCCAGCCAGTAGCTGAAAGCTGACCACTGGCCGCTGAAGGCTGGCTGAAAGCTGACAGCCGCCGCCGCCGCTGTTACACTGAGGGGCAACATCGTTTCATTGAAGTGTAAATGACTTACGAATTGCTCCTCGCCCTG
>JADGBD010000422.1:0-1180 GCA_015231665.1 Gammaproteobacteria bacterium | reverse complement strand
CTGGATGCCGACAAGGCCGTGGTGGTGGCGCGCGCTACCTGCCGCACCCTGCTGGCCTCGCCGGCGGTGACCCTGTTCGATGTGCCGCTGGGGCAGTTTGTCGATGAGATGATCGGCTCGGTGCCGCCGGAGGAGGTGGGGGCGATTTTTGCCGAGGACTTCCAGCCCAAGCTGGCCAAGCTGGGGCTGGATTACGATCAGGCCATCGCCTTCTATCTGTCCATCTGCCACCCCGAGCCCTCGGCCGCCCATCTGGCGAGCAAGGAGCGCATCGACCTGGCCCTGCAGACCCTCAACCAGACCCGTCAGGACATACTCCAACACCTCGGCAAGCACCCCTTCGGCAGCAGTCGCTTCCGCAGCGTGTTTCGCCTCGCCGATGGCGAAGTGGTGTTCGACTCCAATGTCGATGGCGAGGGCCGCTGGCTGGCGCTGGAAAAGATTCCCCAGCGCTTGCAGCAAGCCCTGATCGCTGTGGAAGACAAGCAGTTCTACGCCCACAAGGGGATAGACATCAACAGCCTGATACGCGCCGCGAACAAGAGCCTGGAGGGCAATTACCAGGGCGGCTCCACCATCACCCAGCAGCTGGTGAAGAACCTCTACTACTACCAGCAGCAGGAGGCCAACAAAGCCAAGGAAAACCCGCGCCTGCGGCGCAAGCTCGGCGAGCTGATCATCGCCCGGGAGCTGGAGCAGACCTGGGGCAAGAAGGCGATTTTGGAGGCCTATTTCAACACCATCAACTTCGGTCGCGGCGCCAAGGGGGTGGCCGCGGCTGCCGAGCTGCCCTACGGTCGCCCGCTGGAGCAGCTCGGCCTGACCGAGTTTGCCACCCTCGCCGCCATGCCCAAGCGCCCCGGTGCTCTGGTCTACAAGGAGAACTTCACCGAACTGCAGCAGCGCCAGCATTATGTGCTGGAGCAAATGCAGCAGGAGGGTTTCATCAAACCGCGCGAGGCCCAGAGTCACCGCCTGCAGAGCTACCCTTTCGTTGACCAGCGCGCTGGTCAGCGCGAGCTCTCGCCCTACCGGCACTACATCCGCAATGCCTTGAAGGACAAGTGGTTTGACTACTATCGCCAGGACTTCGGGGTGGAAGTCACCCTCGCCCTGCATCCCCGCCTGCAGACGCTGGCACAACAGGCCCTGCTGCAGGGCCTGAGCAACTACGAGAAGC
>JADGBD010000421.1 GCA_015231665.1 Gammaproteobacteria bacterium | reverse complement strand
ACGATGCGGCCTTTGGCTTGCGGTGCGACAGCAGTCGCTGTGGCTTATACCTTTTCCTTGATGCGGGCCGCCCGGCCGGTGAGGCCGCGCAGGTAGTAGAGCTTGGCGCGGCGCACGTCGCCACGGCGTACCAGCTTGATTTCGGCAACGCTGGGGCTATAGGTCTGGAACACGCGTTCGACACCCTCGCCCGAGGACATCTTGCGTACCGTAAAGGAGGAATTCAGGCCGCGGTTGCGACGGGCGATGCAGATGCCTTCGAAGGCCTGCAGACGCTCACGGGTACCTTCCTTGACCTTGACCTGGACCACCAGCGTATCGCCGGGGCGAAAATCCGGCAAGTCCCGGTTCATCTGCTCGGCTTCAAGTTGTTGAATGATGTTGCTCATGGCCCTTTGCTCCTATAACTCAGGTGACGGCCTCACGGCCGGCGGTAGATTCGTGGATTAGTGCGTTTTGGATAAATGCGTTCAGTAATTCTGTTTCTTCATCGGTCATCCGGCGTCCCTGCAGCAGGTCCGGGCGCCGCTGCCAGGTGCGGCCGAGGGATTGCTGCAGCCGCCAGCGGCGGATGGCCTCGTGGTTGCCGCTGAGCAGCACCTGCGGCACCGCCCGCTGCTGGAACTGCTCCGGTCGGGTGTAGTGCGGGCAATCCAGCAGTCCATCCATGTAGGAGTCCTGTTGCGCCGAGTCCTCGTCACCCAGAACCCCGGGCAATAACCGCAGCACCGCGTCCATGATCACCATGGCTGCGGGCTCGCCGCCGCTGAGCACATAGTCACCGATAGACCATTCCTCATCGACGCAGCACTCAATCAGGCGCTCGTCTATGCCCTCATAACGGCCGGCGAGAAGAATCAGGCCGGGCTGGGCGGCCATCCTCAGCGCCGCTTGCTGATCAAATCTTTGTCCCTGGGGGCTCATGTAGAGCACCTTCGCGCCCGGCGGTGCGGCCTGTCGCGCAGCTTCGATCGCCTGCTGCAGCGGCTCGGGCTTCATCAGCATGCCGGGGCCACCACCGTAGGGGCGATCATCCACGGTTCGGTGCACATCGCTGGTGTAATCCCGCGGGTTCCAGAAACTCACCTGGGCCTTGCCCTGCTTGAAGGCCCGAGCGGTCACCCCCTGCTCGATGAAAACCCGAAACATATCCGGGAACAGGCTGATGAGATCAAACCTCACAATGGGTTCCGCATCAAAACTCCGGGTCCCAATCCACCCGCATCAGGCCGGCGTCCAGGTCCACTTCCTTGATCACCTGATCCATCAGCAAGGGCAGCAGGCGCTCCCGCTCACCTTGGATCACCAACACATCGTTGGCGCCGGTCTCGAACAGGTGATCCACCACGCCCAGTTCCACGCCTTCCAAGGTAAACACCCGCAGCCCTTCCAGGTCGGACCAGTAGTAGGCGCCCTTTTCGGCGCGGGGCAATTGCGAGCGTTTGATGGCGATGTCGCGCTCCAGCAGCTCGGCAGCCTGATCGCGGTCATCACAACCCTCCAGCTTGGCCACCAGGCCCTTGCCCTGACTGCGGCCCTCTTCCAGTTGCCGAGGGACCCATTCGCCATCTTGCTGGATATACCAGGGACGATACTTGAGCAGGTTCGACTTCGGCCGGGTGTGGGAGTAGATTTTGACCCAGCCCTTGACACCATAAAGGCCGGAAATCCGGCCGATGATCACAAACTTGTCACCGGGCCCCGACATGACTACCGACCCTGGGTTCGGCAGCTTGCCGACACGCCCGTCTTGGCTTTTCCGATCAGGCGACGGCCTGAGCGGCCTGCTTGCGCGTTTGCTTCATCAGGCTGACCACCCGCTCGGTGGGCTGGGCGCCCTGACCGATCCAGTGCTCGACCCGCGCCAGATCCAGACGCAGTTCCTCTTCCTTGCCCTTGGCAACGGGATTGTAGAAACCCAGGCGTTCGATGTAACGACCATCGCGGGAATTGCGCGAATCGGTAGCCACGACGTGGTAGAAGGGGCGCTTCTTGGCGCCGCTACGCTGCAGACGAATAGAGACCATCGTTAATCCTGTACCAGTTGAGACGACCCTGATCACGGCAGGGCCAGAGAGAACGCGGCATTGTACGCAAAA
>JADGBD010000420.1 GCA_015231665.1 Gammaproteobacteria bacterium | reverse complement strand
GGACAAGGGCCTGCACCCCTGGGATGGCGAGACCCAGTTCAACTACAAGGGACGCGGCGGCCCGGACACCCCCTACAAACAGCTCAACGTCGAAGACGGCTACACCTGGCTCAAGGCACCGCGCTGGAAGGGGCATTCGGTGGAAGTCGGCCCGCTGGCGCGGGTGCTCATGCTCTACGCCAGTGGCGATGATGCCGCCCGCGGCCTGGTGGACGACACCCTGGGCAAGCTGCAGGCAGACAAGCGCGCCCTGTTCTCCACCCTCGGCCGCACCGCCGCACGCACCCTAGAAACCAAGCTGATCGCCGATCGCATGCAGGGCTGGATGGACAGCCTGCTGGCCAACATCAAGGCCGGCGACACCCGCACCTTCAACGAGAAGCAGTGGGAGCCCTCCACCTGGCCCAGTGTGGCCAAGGGCGTAGGCTTTACCGAAGCCCCGCGCGGCGGTCTGGCGCACTATGTGGTGATCAAAAACGGGGTTATCGACAACTATCAGGCGGTGGTGCCCAGCACCTGGAACGCCGGCCCACGCGACCCGGAAAACAAGCCCGGCGCTTACGAGGCGGCGCTGCAGGACAACCACGAACTGCACGACCCGCAGCAGCCGGTGGAAATCCTGCGCACCATCCACAGCTTCGACCCCTGCATCGCCTGCGCTGTCCACCTCAGCGACGAGGATGGCGAAGAAATGCTGCAGGTGAAGATCAGCTGAGGTACAGCGGACCAGCAAAACTGGGAACCACGAGCCAGCGCTCGGGGCTCCCAGGCCCCCAGCGAAAGAAATCTGCAGTGAAAGCGCCTATCTTGGGTTAATCTTTGCCTGCGACCCAAGCGAATCTTTGACAACCTATCGAGGACTGCCATGAGCCATAAGTTACTGATCGCCACCACCAGCCTGCTCACCTCCACCAGCCTGCTGGCCCACGGCCCCCACGCCGAGGTCCATGGTCAGGGCCTGGCTGAAACCCTGGTACACCTGCTGGCTCATGCCTGGCCGGTGCTTCCCATCGCCGCCCTGGGCTACTACCTCTACCAACGCAATCGCAAGAACGCCTGAATAAGGTAGCAGCCAGCTCTCAGCTGTGAGCTTGTGATGATTGGTATTGGTAGCCTGGATGGAGCGCAGCGGAATCCGGGATAGGTGCCATGCCGGTGCGGGCGAGGCTGCTTACGCTACCCCTCTCCCCAACCCCTCGACAGCTGTTCCAGACGCTGTTCTACCTCCTGCATCCCTGCAGTCGTCTCCCGGGGGAGAGGTCGGTGAATGCTCCAAGCAACCCCGACACTTCCGCCATCCCTGGCGGTTGGGAGCAAACGAGCGCTTCGCGACTTTCACACCAATTCTTCTCTGCGTCCTTTGCGCTCCTTTGCGCCCTCTGCGTCCTGCTTTTAAAACTAAAGCGCCTTTATCGCCGCCGCATAATCCGGCTCTTCAGCGATTTCCTTGACCAGCTGGGTGTAGGTGACGGTGCCGTTTTCGTCGATCACCACCACCGCACGGCCGGTGAGGCCGGCCAGGGCGCCGCTGGTGATGAGCACACCGTAGTCCTTGGCGAAGCCCTTGCCGCGCATCAGCGACAGGGCGGTGACGTGGCTGAGATCTTCAATGCTGCAGAAGCGACCCATGGCAAAAGGCAGGTCGGCGGAGATTACCAGCAGGGCCACGTCGGCGCGGTCGGCCAGCTCTTCGTTGAACTTGCGCGTGGAGGTGGCGCACACCGGCGTGTCCAGGCTGGGGACTATGTTGAGCAAGCGCTTTTTACCGGCGAAGTCGGCCAGGCTCCTGTCGTTGAGGTCCTTGTCGGGCAGGCTGAAATCGGGCGCCTTGCTGCCCACCGCCGGCAGTTCGCCGTTGAGTTCTACCGGGTTGCCAAGAAAGGTTACTGTTGCCATCTGTGATATTCCTCTGGTTGAGTTCTGGGTTAGCGCTTTAGTATCTTAGTGTCCTAGTGTCTTAGTATCTTAGTGTCTTGGCTCTAATAGCTAAACCACTAAGACGCTATCTCCTATCTCCTACTTACTGGTCTAGTGTCCTAGTATCCTAGTGTCTTGGCTCTAATAGCTAAACCACTAAGACGCTATCTCCTATCTCCTACT
>JADGBD010000419.1 GCA_015231665.1 Gammaproteobacteria bacterium | reverse complement strand
AGCAGGCCAAGCAACAGCGCCCAGGCAGCGATGATCATGCCCTTGCCGATGCCGTTGGTTCCCATCAGCTGGTGATCTTGCGGTAGATGTCGGAGACCTTCAGCGGTAGGCGGCTGACCTCGTCGATGACGGCAAAGTTGGCCTTGCCGTACATGTGCGCCAGGTAGTCCTTGCCGGTCTTGTCGATGGTGATGCAGTAGGCGTGCACGCCCTGGCGATGGGCCTCGTAGAGGGCCATGCGGGTATCCTCGATACCGTAATCGCCACGGTATTCCAGATCGTAGTCATCGGGCTTGCCGTCGGACAAAGTGACCAGCAGCTTGACCCGCGCCTCCACCTGATTCAGCAGGCCGGAGAGGTGGCGGATGGCCGGGCCCATGCGGGTGTAGTCGCGCGCCTCGATTGCGCAGATGCGGCCCTTGACCTCATCGCTCAGGGGCTCGTCGAAGCCCTTGACCTTGAACACCTCGCAGCGCTTGCGCCCCCAGCCGGAAAATCCGTAGATAGCGTAGCGGTCACCGAGAATCTCCAGCGCCTCGGCGAGCAGGATCAGCGACTCGCGCTCGGCCTGGTTAATCCAGCCTTTGGTGGAGCCGGACAGATCGACCATCAGCATCACCGCGATGTTGCGCTCCTCCCGGTGCAGTCGGGTGAACAGGCGGTCGCTCAGCTCCAGGCCGGAGCGCATGTCGGCCCAGCCGTCCACCAGGGCGTCGATGTCTATGCCCTCGCCGTAGGGCTGGCGCTTGAGCAGGCGGTCCTCGCCACGCAGCACCTCAAAAGTGCGGCGCAGATGGCCGACGATGTAGCGGTAGCGGGCGAGGGTTTGGCGGTAGAAGTCGGTATCGCCCGGCTCGATGCTGTGCTCGCGCACCACGCACCAGTTCTTGCGGTAATGCTGGCGGCGAAAGTCCCACTCGTTGTACAGCGAGGCGCCTTCCTCATGATAGGTGCCGGACCAAACCTCATCGACGCTGCTGGGGTCCTTGCGGTACTGGCTGAGGTCGTACTCGCCCTCGCCGGCTGGGTGGAGGTAGTCTTCCGGCAGCTCGCCCAGGTCCAGCAGCACCGAGCTCATCATCGCCGCCACGTCATCCGGCGGTGGCAGGGGCTTGCCATCGAGCAGTATCTCCTTGGGCAGTTCATCGGGGCCCAGCTCGGTGCCCTGCTCGGTATGGGTCCGGCGCAGCTCGAAGCGGTCATCGTCGCGGCGCGGGCGGCCTTCCTGCTCCAGCTGATCCAGCACCTCGGCCAGGCGCACGCGGATCATCACCTTCTCCCGCTCGATGCGCTCGCGCTTGCGCGCCTCGATCAGCTCAGGGCGAAACACCCCCTGATAGCAGACCGCCTGTACCTCCAGGCCCTGATAGAAACGCGCCACCGCCGCCAGGCTGTCAAAGGCCGTGGCGCTGGGTTCGGCCAGATCGGGCGGGCAATCCGCCTCGGCATCACCGAGCCAGTGGCGCAGCTGCAGCATGCGCCGGTGCAGACCGGGCAGCTCGCGGGCGAGGCAGGCATCCAGGCGCAGGCGCTCGAAATGGTGATAGAGAAAATGCGCCCGCGCCGGGTCATCGAAGGGGGCAAAGGCCTGAGCGAAATCCGGCCGAAAGCTGCCAAAGCGGGTCTGCGCCCAGAGATGGGTGGCCATGGCCTTGTAGAGGAGGAAGTTTTGCTCCTGGTCCTCCAGCCGCGCTACCACGCGGGGTAGAAAGATGGTTTCGCCATCGGTCCAGGCCAGCTCGTCGTACTCGATCTGCAGCCGCCGACCGGACAGGCCGCGGAGAAAGGAGCGGAGCACGTTCTGGCAGTCTTCCAGATAGGTGCCGAACTGACGCTCGCGGGCGCTGGCGACAAAGGCCTCGGGATCGCGGATCACCGCCAGGGCCGGGGCCAGGCCGGCGCTGTCGTAGCGGTCCATGGCCAGATGGGTCCAGTCGCGGATCATCGCCGGCTCCATCAGCCCCAGGGCCTGCTCGGAGCGCAGGGCGAACTGATGGGCCAGCTCGATATTGGTCGCCGCCACCCGCCGCACCAGGTCCAGCACAAAGGGCTGCGCAGTCCGCCCCAGCCGCGCAAGCTGGGCGGCCAGGGCCTCGATGCGG
>JADGBD010000042.1:3450-10893 GCA_015231665.1 Gammaproteobacteria bacterium | reverse complement strand
GGCGGGCCAGGGGCTGCTCCGGCTCCAGCCGGTGCTTGCCGGCAAAGAGGTGCAGCTGATCCAGCTCGTGAAACCGCCCCAGGGCGAGGGTGTAGCCCTTGCTCGATTGCTGGCGCAGCCAGGCGTTGTCCTTCAGCTTTAGGGGTGGTGGAGCTGGCGCTGGCGGCGCGGGCTCCGGCGCTGGCTCCAGCTCGGGCAGGCCGAGGGTGAGAACCTGCTGCTCGTCGCCGATCAGGTTGGGCTCGGCCAGGGATGCCGGGGGGGGTGGAAGCGGTGTTGGCGCGGGCTCCGGCTTGGGCAGCGGGGCCGCGACCGGCGCGCTGGGCTGTGCTGGCCGGGCCTGATCCAGCCGTGCCTGATCCATCTGTATCTGTTCTGCAGGCTCAGGCTCAGGCTCTGGCTCTGGCTCCGGCTCTGGCAGGCGGGGAAAGAACAGGGCGCTGATCGCCAGCAGGCCGAGCAATAGCCCGAGCAGCAGATTGAAGTAGGAGGGCCTCAGGGCCGAGGGGTCATCGAGCAGCTCCACCACCCGCCCGGGCCAGCCTGCGCTGCGCTCCAGCAGCCGATCCAGCTGGCTGTGGCTGGCGGCCTTGCCCTTCTCCAGCTTGTAGAAGGCAGCCACCTCTTCGGCGCTCCAGGGGGAGAGATAGAGCAGCTGCAGGGGCTCGGCCCCGGTCAGGCGCTTGAGCTCCTCAAGCTGCTGATTGTCGGCGAAGAGAATCGGGTAAAAGCCCTGCTCGCCGGCGTCCCGGCGCAGTTGCAGGAGCATGCGCAGGGCCTCCTGGGGCAGGCGCTCGGCATCGTCCACCAGCAGCACCGGCAGCAGGCCGCGCTGGCGCAAATCGGCCAGGCCCTGGAGCAGCTCGGACTTGCGGTTGACCTGGCGGCCGGGCATCCAGTCCAGCGCCAGCTGGCGCACCAGACCGAGGCTGTTGACATCCGCCGCACCCTGCACCCGGCTAAGCCGCCAGAGCGAGGGAGCCTTGCGGCCGAGCTGGTTGAGCAGGGCGGTCTTGCCCGAGGCCGGCGGCCCCAGCACCAGGGGAATGCGACTGCTGTTACCGGGCAGCTGCTGCAACAGCAGCAGCATCTGCTTGAGCTTGTGGGTGAGGTTGAAGCCGATGGTGCGCGGCATGCCGGCAGCAGGCTTGGCCGCCGGGGTCGCGCCGCTCCTCGGCCGAGAAGAAGAATCAGGCCTGGCTGAGGCCACGATTCAGGGTGTCCTGCAGGGCCTCGGCGGCAAAATCAGCACTCACCAGGGCCTGACCTATGCCCTTGAGCAGCACCAGCCGCAGCTTGCCGGCGAGCACCTTTTTGTCTACCGCCATCAGCTCAAGCATGCGCTCGGCTCCGAGCTGTGCTGGCGCCCAGGTGGGCAGGCCGCAGGCGGCGGTGAGGGCGAGCAACCGCTGCAGCTCGACGGCATCGAACCAGCCCAGGCGCAGCGACATCTGCGCCGCCATGCACATGCCCGCGGCCACCGCCTCGCCGTGCAGCCATGCGCCATAGCCCATGCCGGTCTCGATGGCGTGACCGAAGGTGTGGCCCAGGTTGAGCAGGGCGCGCTGGCCGGATTCGCGTTCGTCCGCCGCCACCACCGCGGCCTTGTCGGCGCAGGAGCGATGGATGGCGAAGGCCAGGGCATCGGCATCGCGCTGGCGCAGGAGCTGATGGTTCTGCTCCAGCCAGGCGAAGAATTCGGCATCGTTGATCAGGCCGTACTTGATCACCTCCGCCAGGCCGGCGCTGAGCTGGCGATCATCCAGGGTATTCAGGCTGTCGGTGTCGATGAGCACGCAGCGCGGCTGATAGAAGGCGCCGATCATGTTCTTGCCCAGCGGATGATTGACCCCGGTCTTGCCGCCCACCGAGGAATCCACCTGGGCGAGCAGGGTGGTGGGCACCTGGATGAAATGCACCCCGCGCTGATAGCTGGCAGCGGCAAAGCCGGTGATGTCACCGACCACGCCACCACCCAGGGCAATCAGGGTGCAGCCGCGATCAAAGCGCTTTTGCAGGAGCACATCGAAGATGCGGTTGAGGGTCTCCAGGGTCTTGTACTGCTCGCCATCGGGGAGGATGCAGTGCGCCACCTGCAGATCGCCGAGGCTGGCCTGCAGGCGCTGCAAATACAGGGGCGCGACGGTATCGTTGGTCACCAGCAACACCTGCCGGGAAGGCACATGGGCGCGCAGCAGATCGGCATCCAGCAGCCCCCGACCGATATAGATGGGATAGCTGCGCGCACCGAGATCGACACTCAGGGTATGACGGAGAGCGGACATGGGTTTACCTAAGGATTAAGGAGCGAACAGCACCACTCCGGAACATGAAACATTTTTTGGCCGCTTCGGGACTCGGGACTCGATAGTTGCCAGAGTGGTTTCACAGTAAAAACCACAACAGCCGCCAAGTGTATTGCTTTTTCCCTTTAGCCGCAGCTTTCAGCGGTCAGCTGTCAGCCCACAAACCTCATCGACAGGTCCACCGCCTTGATGTCCTTGGTCAGGGCGCCGATGGAGATGTCGTCCACCCCGGTCTCGGCGATGGCGCGGATGCTTTCCAGGCTGACGTTGCCCGAGGCTTCCAGCCGGGCGCGGCCGGTCCCTCGCTGGGCGTTGCGGCTTACCGCCTGGCGCAGCTGCTCCAGGCTGAAGTTGTCCAGCAGCACCCGGCGGGCGCCGGCGTCCAGGGCCTGCTGCAGCTCGTCCAGGCTCTCCACCTCGATTTCGATCTCGGTGCCCGCTGCCACCTGAGCCTGGGCGGCCTGCAGGGCAGCGGCGATGGAGCCGGCGGCGAGGATGTGGTTCTCCTTGATCAGCACCGCATCGTAGAGACCAAAGCGGTGGTTGCTGCCGCCGCCGCAGCAGACCGCGTATTTCTGCGCCAGGCGCAGCCCGGGCAGGGTCTTGCGCGTGTCCAGCACGCGGCTGTTGCAGCCCTCGAGCCGCTGCACATAGCGGGCCACCTGGCTGGCGGTGGCGGAGAGAGTTTGGAGGAAATTCAGCGCCGTGCGCTCGCCGCTGAGCAGGGCGCGGGTGTTGCCCTGCAGGCGACAGAGCAGCTGATCGGGCTCAGCCTGCGCACCATCCGCCAGCTGCCAATGGATCTGAATCTGCGGGTCGATCTGCCAAAAGGCCTGCTCGAACCAGGCCTGGCCGCAGATCACCGCGCTCTGGCGGCTGATCACCTCAACCTGGGACTGGCGCTCGGCCGGGATCAGGCCGGCGGTGAGATCACCCGCACCCAGGTCCTCAGCCAGGGCGCGGGCCACATCCTCGGCGATGCGCTCGGCAGGGGGCAGGGCGCAACTCATTGCAGGCCCAGCAGTTCCACTTCAAAGATCAGGGTGGCGTTGGGCGGGATCACACCACCGGCACCGCGGGCACCATAGCCCAGCTGGGGCGGGATGATGAGCTTGCGCTTGCCGCCGACGCGCATCTTCTCCACCCCCAGATCCCAACCGCGGATCACCTGGCCGGCGCCGAGCTTGAAGCTGAAGGGGTCGTTGCGATCCAGCGAGGAGTCGAACTTGCTGCCGTCCTCCAGCCAGCCGGTGTAGTGCACGCGCACGCGCTGGCCGTTTTCCGCCACATCGCCCTCGCCTTCGATCAGGTCTTCGTACTTGAGCCCGCTGTCGAGCATTTTTTCGGTCATCTTGCTTGCCTCTGCATGGATTAAGGCCGTGATTATAAGGGCTGGGGTGAAATAAGGCGGGCAAAATGTGACCGCGGAGGAGGCAAAGTTATTGGAAAGCCCTCGTTATGATGTAACTGCGCACCCCTCTCCCCAACCCATCTCCCCAAAGGGGCGAGGGGCTTGACAGCCCAATGTCGTCAATTTAGCGAGAAAACGCTGGCTGAGCGGAGTCGAAGCCAGCCGCCGCCCGCTTCGACTCCGCTCAGCGAACGGCCCAAGCAGCCAGTTAATGTCTTAAGTTGACGCCATTGGCTTGACAGCCTGAGCAGTTACCCTGCGAGAAAAAACTAACCCTCTGCTTCTCCGCGTCCTCTTGAGTCCCGCCACCGCCAAGCCAAGGAGCAGCACGCTGGTTTCATGGCGACCAAAAAAGCCATAGTCATCCGCTTTCGGCTTCTGCTAAACTTTGTACGTTTTTCAGCGATATCCAACCGGTTTCTCATTTCGGGCATAACAACAATTACAATGAATTGCTCAGCTTACCATCGATGGGAATCTGATCCGGTCGGCGAATCTCCGGCTCTAGGCCTGGACCACTGAGCCGCCCATGCTGTCGCCCCCCCCTCCCCAGACCAGGCACCAGCCCAAGCCCGAGGCCAAACATCTGCCACCGCAGATCCATGTGCTCAGCCTGGCACTGGTGACCGCGCTGCTGTGGATCCTGCTCTCCGGCCATTTCGAGCCCCTGTTGCTGGGTCTTGGCGCTTTTTCGGTGCTGCTGGTGGTGGCGCTGAACCTGCGCATGGAGCTGACCGATCACGAATCCCATCCCCTCCATTTTGGCCTGGCAATCATCCCCTACTGGGCTTGGTTGATGAAGGAACTGCTGCTTTCCAATCTGGATGTGATCAAGCGCATCTGGCTGGGCAACAACCACATCCATCCGGTGGTCAAGCGCCTGCCGGTGAGCCAGAAAAGCGACATGTGCCAGGTGATCTATGCCAATTCCATCACCCTGACCCCAGGCACGGTCACCATCGATCTGGATGACAACAGCGTGCTGGTCCACGCCCTTTCCGAGGAGGGCATGGCCGCCCTGGAAACCGGCGAGATGGACCGCCGGGTTGCGGCACTGGAGCGCTGATGTTCATCGCCGCCACCCTCGCCCTGCTGATGACCATGATCCTGGCGATGGGCCGGGCCTTTCTCGGCCCCAGCCTGTACGACCGCATCCTCGCGATCAACATGTTCGGCACCAAGACGGTGCTGCTGATCGCCGTGCTCGGCTTTCTCATGGGCCGGCCGGAGTTTCTCGATATTGCCCTGGTCTATGCGCTGATCAACTTTATCTCGGTGATCGGCCTGCTGCGCTATTTCGAATACAACCAGGCACAGCTGCAGGCCAAGTTGCAGCGGGTGCAGCAGGCGCGGGACGAGGCGAACCCATGAGCGGCCTGACTGGCCTGATCGATCTGCTCAGCTGGCTGGCGCTGGTGGCGGGTTCTTTCTGCGCCCTCTCCGGCGGCGTGGGTCTGCTGCGCTTTCCCGATTTTTTCTCGCGCATGCACGCCGCCGGGGTGATGGATACCCTGGGGGCCGGCCTGATCCTGTTTGGCCTGATGCTGCAGAGCGACCACTGGCTGGTGCTGGTGAAGCTGCTGCTGATTCTGAAGCTGATCTGGCTTACCAGCCCCACCTCATCCCATGCCCTGGCCAAGGCGGCGATTCGCGGCGGCGCCCGGCCGCTGCTGGGGGATGATATGCCCGGACGAGGTAAGCGCTGAGATGGAGATGCTCGTTGATGTCTTCCTCCTCGGCCTGCTGGTGGCCACCGCTGTGGCCATCAGCAGCACCAAGGACCTGTTTGCCTCGATCATGCTCACCGGCCTGTATAGCCTGATCTCGGCGGCGTTTTTTGTGCTCATGGACGCAGTCGACGTGGCCTTTACCGAGGCGGCGGTGGGTGCCGGCATCTCCACCCTGCTGATGCTCTCCTGCATGAAGCTGACCGGCCAGTACGAGCCCAAGCCGCACCGTCACCGGCGCCTGCTCGGCCTGGTGGTGGTCAGCGTCACCGGCGTGCTGCTGCTCTTCGGCACCCTGGATACACCCAATTTCGGCGATGACCACAGCCCGATTCAGGACCACCTGGCGCCCCACTACCTGACCAAGTCCATGGAGGAGATCGGCATCCCCAACGTGGTCACCTCGGTGCTCGCCAGTTACCGCGGCTTTGACACCTTTGGCGAGACGGTGGTGATTCTCACCGCCGGCATCGGCGTGCTTGCCCTGCTCGGTTTCAGCCCCAAGCGCCAGTCCGATGACCTCGACAGCCTGGTGGCGCCCATGCACCACCAGAAAATCCTGCGGGTGGTGAGCAAGCTGCTGATTCCGCCGATCCTGCTGTTTGCCCTCTATGTCCAGTTCCACGGCGACTTTGGTCCCGGCGGTGGCTTCCAGGCGGGGGTTATCTTTGCCGCCGCGATCATCCTCTACGCCATGATCTTCGGTGTACATGTCGCCCGCCAGGTGTTTCGTGATGGCGCCATCCGCCTGCTGGCGGCGCTCGGCGTGCTGATCTACGGCAGCGTTGGCCTGCTGTCCTTCCTCTCCGGCAAGAATTTCCTCGATTACAGCGTCCTCAGCGACACCCCCCAGCACGGCCAGCACTGGGGCATCATGCTGGTGGAAATGGGGGTGGGGATTACCGTGGCCGCGGTGATGCTGATCATCTTCTTCACCTTCTCCGCGCGGGTGGACAAGCGCGAGCGTGACGGCGACGAGAATCAACGTCAATGAGCTACTCTGAAACAGCTGTGACAACGCCCGAGTCCCGAGTCCCGAGTCCCGCAGCGGCCAAGGAATGCTTCATCTTCCAGGCTGCCACTGCGCACGCCATGGGCCTTGCCCAATGAGCGCCTTGCTGCATTACAACTACTGGATCGTGATCCTGCTGATGATGATCGGCTTTTACATCGTCATCACCCACGCCAATCTGATCAAGAAACTGCTCGGGCTGAGCATCTTTCAGACCTCGGTGTTCATTCTTTATATCAGCATGGGCAAGATCAGCGGCGGCACCGCGCCGATTCTCTACCCCGGCGAGCACGTTTACTCCAACCCCCTGCCGCATGTGCTGATCCTCACCGCGATTGTCGTCGGCATCGCCACCACCGCCCTAGGCCTGGCCTTGGTGGTACGCCTGCGCGAGGCCTACGGCAGCATCGTGGAAGATGTGATTCAACAGCAGGAACAGGAGGATCAGCGCTGATGATGGCCCATCTGCCGGTCTTGCAGGTGATAGTGCCGCTGATGGCGGCACCCATCGCCCTGCTCCTGCGTCCGGCCCGTCTGGCTTGGCTGTTCGCCCTCATCGCCACCGGTGCCAGCCTGCTGATGTCCCTGTCCCTGCTCGCCCAGGTGCTGCAGCAGGGCACCCTGATCTACGCCCTCGGCGGCTGGGCCGCGCCCATCGGCATCGAGTATCGCATCGACCACCTCAACAGCTTTGTCCTGCTGCTGGTGTCGCTGATGAGCTTCGTCGTCCTGCTGGCGGCAGATACCAGCATTCGTCACGAGATCGATGCCGACAAGCAGCATTATTTCTACAGCGTCTATCTGCTCTGCGTCGCCGGTCTGCTGGGGATTGTCGCCACCGGCGACGCCTTCAATGTGTTCGTGTTTCTGGAAATCTCCGCCCTGTCCACCTACACCCTGATCGCCATGGGGCGGGACCGGCGCGCCCTCTGGGCCTCTTATCAGTACCTGATCATGGGCACCATCGGTGCCACCTTCATCCTCATC
>JADGBD010000042.1:0-3434 GCA_015231665.1 Gammaproteobacteria bacterium | reverse complement strand
GCTGTATATGATGACCGGCACCCTGAACATGCACGACCTGGCCCTGCGCCTGCCGGCGGTGCAGGGCAGCGCCACCGTGCTTACCGCCACCGCCTTCTTCATTGTCGGTGTCTGCCTCAAGCTGGCGCTGTTTCCGATGCACCTCTGGCTGCCCAATGCTTACGCCTATGCGCCGTCCATCGTCACCGCCCTGCTCGCCGCCACCGCCACCAAGGTGGCCATCTATGTGCTGATCCGCTTTGTCTTCACCATCTTTGGCTTCGACTTCGCCTTCGATTCGCTGCCGGTGCACGAGATGCTGCTGGTGCTCGGGGCCATCGGCATCTTTGTCGCCTCGACCCTCGCCATCTACCAGAGCAACGTCAAGCGCCTGTTCGCCTATTCCAGCGTGGCCCAGATCGGCTACATGGTGCTGGGCATAGGCCTGGCCAGTCCCACCGGGATGCTCGCAGCGCTGCTGCACCTGTTCAACCACGCGCTGATGAAGGGCGCGCTGTTTCTCGCCCTGGCCGGCATCTTTTACCGCCTCAGCACGGTGGAGCTGAAGTCCTTCCAGGGGTTGGGCCGACAGATGCCCCTGACCATGGCGGCGCTGGTGATCGGCGGCCTGAGCCTGGTGGGGGTGCCGCTGACGGTGGGCTTTGTCAGCAAGTGGTATCTGGTGCTGGCGATCATCGAGCGCGGCTGGTGGCCGCTGGCGCTGCTGGTGCTGCTGGGCTCGCTGCTGGCGCTGATCTATTTGTGGCGGATCATTGAGGTGGCCTATTTTGAGCCGCCAGCAGAGGACGCCCTACCCCTGGCGGTGAAGGAAGCGCCGCTGATGATCCTGCTGCCCACCTGGCTTTTGGTGATTGCCAACATCTATTTCGGCCTGGATACCGACCTCACCCTGGGCGCGGCCTGGGCGGCGACCAACGAACTCTTTACCGCGGTGGCACCATGAGTGGCGAGATGCTGCTGCAGCTGAGCCTGCTGCTACCCCTGCTGGCGGTGCCCCTGCTGTTGCTGTTCGGTCGCTGGCCGAACCTGCGCGAGAGCATCACCCTGGCCACCGGCCTGGGCCTGTTCGCCCTGGTGCTGAGCCTGTACAACGCCTATCTGGATGGCCTGCGCCTGGAGCTGAGCTGGCTGGAGCTGCTGCCGGGGCTGGCCATCAGCTTCCATCTGGAATCCCTCAGCCTGCTGTTTGCCCTGGTCGCCAGCCTGCTCTGGCCGATCACCAGCCTCTATGCCATCGGCTACATGCGCGCCCATGACGAGGCCAACCAGACTCGCTTCTATGTCTTTTTCGCCATCGCCATCGCCGCCACCATGGGCCTCGCGTTTAGCGCCAACCTGTTCACCCTGTTCATTTTTTATGAGGTGCTGACGCTGTCCACCTATCCCCTGGTGACCCACGCCGGCAACGCCAAGGCACGCCAGGGCGGGCGCACCTATCTGGGGATTCTGATGACCACCTCCATCGCCTTCTTCCTGCTGGCGATCATTGGCACCTGGCAGCAGGCCGGGACCCTGGATTTCATCCCCGGCGGGGTGTTCGCCGGCGAGCTCGATCCGCTCCTCGGCGGCCTGCTGCTGGCGCTGTTTGTGTTCGGCATCGGCAAGGCGGCGATCATGCCCTTCCACCGCTGGCTGCCGGCGGCGATGGTCGCGCCGACGCCGGTCAGCGCCCTGCTGCATGCGGTGGCGGTGGTCAAGGCCGGCGCCTTCAGCCTGCTGAAGATTGCCGCCTTCATCTTCGGCCTGGACCTGCTCAACGACCTGCCCAGCACCGACTGGCTGCTCTATCTGGCCGGAATCACGGTAATCCTCGCCTCCCTGGTGGCCATGACCAAGGACAACATGAAGGCGCGGCTGGCCTATTCCACCATCGGCCAGCTGGGCTACATCAGCATCGGCGCCCTGCTCGCCACCCAGGCCGGAATTCTCGGCGGGGCCATGCACATCGCCGCCCACGCCTTCGGCAAGATCACCCTGTTTTTCTGCGCCGGCGCCATCTACATCGCCGCCCACAAGACCGAAATCAGCGACATGCGCGGTCTCGGCCGGCAGATGCCAATGACCCTGGCGGCCTTTTTCCTCGGCGCGGTGAGCATTATCGGCCTGCCCCCCAGCGGCGGCGCCTGGAGCAAGTGGTTCCTGCTGATGGCGACCCTGGATGCCGGCCAGCTGGCGCTGATGGTGGCGCTGATGCTCAGCTCGCTGCTGAATATCGCCTACCTGCTGCCGATCCCCTATCGCGCCTTCTTCCCCAACGACGGCCAGCCGGTGTGGCAGCCGGCGGCCATCCGCGAAGCACCGCTGCCGATGCTCATCGCCATCGGCCTGACCGCCTCGGCCAGTCTGGCGCTGTTTTTCTATCCGCAGCCGTTCTACCTGCTCGCCAGCAGCATTATCCAGGGCTAACCATGCACCCGAAGTCCGACGAAAAGCGCTATCTGTTCGACAAACCCGAGAACGTCAAGCGCCTGATGCACGGCCTCTACGCCGTCTGCGGCCTGCTGGTGGTGCTGGATTTTGTCATCCACCGGCATATTCTCCATAGCTGGGAGCGCCTGCCGGCCTTTTACGCCATTTACGGCTTCGTCGGCTGTGTCCTGCTGGTGCTCATCGCCAAGCTGATGCGGACCTTCCTGATGCGCCCGGAGGATTACTACCTGGCGCGGGAGCAGGAACCCAAGCCCGCGGACCCAGTGGCAGCCAAGCAGGCGGAGCCGCACTAGATGAGCGCCTTGCATCCCTTCATCCCCTTTCTCATCGGCGCCTTGCTCGTCGCCTTCAGCCGCGGCCCGTTGCGCGCCGCCATTGCCCTGGCCACGCCGCTGGTGGGCGGCTATCTGCTCTGGCAGACCCCGCTGGGGGTGCCCTGGCAGCTGAACCTGATGGGCATGGAGCTGACCCCTTATCGGCTGGATGAGCTGAATCGGGTGTTTGGCTACATCTTCCACATCGCCGGTTTCATCGCCGTGCTCTATGCCCTGCACGTCAAGGACAGCCTGCAGCAGATCAGTGGTCTGATCTATGCCGGCAGCGCCATAGGCGCGGTGTTTGCCGGCGATCTGCTGAGCCTGTTCCTGTTCTGGGAACTGCTTGCGCTGAGCTCGGTGTTCCTGATCTGGGCAAGGCGCAGCGAGCGCTCCTTCCGCGCCGGTCAGCGTTATCTGATCATCCAGGTGCTCTCCGGTGTGCTCCTGCTGGGCGGCGCCCTGCTGCATTACCGTGACAGCGGCAGCCTGGAGTTCGGCCAGATTGGCCTTGTCGGCCTGTCCGGCTGGCTGATTTTCCTCGCCTTCGGCATCAAGTGCGCATTCCCTCTGCTGCACAACTGGCTGACCGATGCCTACCCCGAGGCCACCCCCACCGGCACCGTATTCCTCAGCGCCTTCACCAACAAGGTGGCGGTCTACGCCCTGGCCCGCGGTTATCCCGGCACC
>JADGBD010000418.1:456-2107 GCA_015231665.1 Gammaproteobacteria bacterium | reverse complement strand
TCGGCCCGATGGCCAGATCCAGATCGCCACCCGCCTGGCGGAGCAGAGCGAAAGCGCTGTAGTTGAGCTGGAAGTGCGGGATAATGGCCCCGGTTTTTCCGAGCAGGTGCTGGAACACCTGTTTGAACCCTACATGACCACCAAGGTCAAGGGTACGGGGCTGGGGCTGGCCATAGTGAAAAAAATTATCGAAGAGCACGGCGGCCTGATCCGGGCCGAGAACCTGGGTCAGGCCGGCGCCCATATCGTCATCAATCTGCCACTGCTATCGAGTAACTGAAGCAGACCCTAAGCAGACTAAAGGGGAATACAGAGCCATGAGCACTGCCTACATCCTGGTCGTCGACGACGAACCGGACATTCGCGGACTGGTGCAGGAAATCCTGCAGGACGAGGGCTATCAGGTAGCCACCGCGGAAAACGGCGCCAAGGCGCGCGAGGCCATGCGCCACCGCCGTCCCGAGCTGGTGCTGCTGGACATCTGGATGCCCGATGTGGACGGCATCACCCTGCTGAAGGAGTGGGGCGAGAAGGCCGATCTGCCCTGCCCGATCATCATGATGTCCGGTCACGGTACGGTGGAGACCGCGGTGGAGGCCACCCGCCTGGGGGCTTATGATTTTCTCGAAAAGCCGCTATCCCTGGCGAAGTTGCTGCTCACCGTCGAACGCGCCCTGGAGAGCGACCGCCTGCAGCAGGAGAACAAGGGCCTACGCAGCCAGGCGGCGCAGCTACAGGAGCCGGTGGGCAAGAGCGCGGCCATGCACCGCCTGCGCGAACAGATCAAGCGCATCGCCGTGCACGATACCTGGGTGCTGATCACCGGCGAGCCCGGCAGCGGCCGCGAGACCTTCGCCCGCTTCCTCCACGGCCAGAGCAACCGCCGCGACAACCCCTTCGTCAAGGTCGCAGTGTCCGCCATCGCCGCGGAAAATGCCGCCCGTGAGCTGTTCGGCAGCGAGGAAGGCGGCAAAATCCAGTACGGCATCTTCGAGCAGGCCCGCGGCGGCATCCTCTTTCTCGACGAGGTGGCGGACATGGATCTGGACGCTCAGGGCCAGCTCCTCGGCGCCTTCGAGAACGGCTCCTTCGTCCGCGTCGGCGGCAGCGAGCCGGTGGCCATCGACGCCCGCATCATCGCCGCCAGCCAGCACGATCTGGGCGAGCGGGTGCGCGCCGGCCTGTTCCGCGAAGAGCTGTTCTTCCATCTCAACGTGGTGCCGTTGCAGATACCCGCCCTGCGCGAGCATGCCGAGGACATCTCCGAGCTGCTGTCCTATTACGTCGACCACTATGTCATGCACGAGCGCTTGAGCTACCGCCACTTCAACCTGGGGGCGCAGAACTACCTGCGCCACTACCGCTGGCCGGGCAACATCCGCGAGCTGAAAAACCTGGTGCAGCGGCTGATGATCCTCGGCAGCGGCGAGGAAATCAGCCAGCAGGAGGTGGAGAAGGCGCTTGCCGCCCTGCCGGCGGATGACCGGCCCGGCGCCCAGGCGCCGGGGCTGCAGATCAACCTCGACCAACCCCTGCGCGAGGCGCGCGAGGAGTTCGAACGCCTGTATCTGGAATATCAGCTGGACAAGCACGAGGGCAATGTCACCAAGGCGGCGCAGGAGGCGGGCATGGAACGCACCCACCTGTATCG
>JADGBD010000418.1:0-415 GCA_015231665.1 Gammaproteobacteria bacterium | reverse complement strand
ATTCTGGGGGCCGGCCAGGTCGGCCTTTCCGTAGCCCAGCAGCTGGCTGGCGAGGCCAATGACATCACCGTCATCGACCGCAACTCCAAGTTGCTGGCGGAGATGCAGGACCGCCTGGACATCCGCACCGTGCGCGGCCACGCCGCCAACCCCGAGGTGCTGCGCCAGGCCGGCGCCGAGGATGCCGAGCTGGTGGTGGCGGTGACCAACAGCGACGAGACCAACATGGTCGCCTGCCAGGTGATGTACACCCTGTTTCGCACCCCCACCCGCATCGCCCGGGTGCGCTCGGTGGAATACCTGCAGGAACCCTCCCTGTTCAACCCCAGCGCCCTGCCCATCGACGTGCTCATCAGCCCGGAGCAGATCGTCTCCGACTACATTCTGCGGGTGATCGAACACCCCGGCGCCCTGC
>JADGBD010000417.1:1728-2114 GCA_015231665.1 Gammaproteobacteria bacterium | reverse complement strand
GTCCATCACCGGCATCTGGCAGTCCATGAGGATGCCATCATAGCTGCCGGTCTCGAGCATCTGCAGCGCCTCCAGGCCATTGGCGGCGATCTCCACCGACACCCCGGCGCCGGAGAGCAGATCGCGCACCAGCTCCTGATTGAAGGCGTTGTCCTCCACCACCAGCAGATGCGCTCCCTGCAGGGATTGGCGCTCGCCCTTGCGGTAGCTGTGACCTTTCTCCTCGCGGCGGGCTTGGCCCAAGGGCTGACCAAGCGCACGCGCCACCGCATCCACCAAATCCAGCGGGGTCAGCGGCTTGCCGATGGTCACCGGCACCGGCAGTCCCAGGCTGGTGGCGCGCTCCAGCGCCGCGCCCAGGTCCTGATGGCTGAGCATCAACAGAA
>JADGBD010000417.1:0-1718 GCA_015231665.1 Gammaproteobacteria bacterium | reverse complement strand
CGGCAGGCGCGACTGGGCCAGCTGCTGCAGGTTATCCGGCCCTGGCGCCTCGAGCAGACGGCAATCCAGCAGCAGCAGATCGAAGTCAGACCCAGGCCCGGCCAGACAGGTCAGGGCCTCGCTCGCCCTGGCCACCGCGGTCACCTCCACCCCCAGACGGCCGAGCATCCGCCCTATGACCTCCAGGCTGCGGCGGTTGTCGTCCAGCAGCAGCAGCCGGCGCAGACCCAGGCTCGCCAGATTCGGCAGCTGCTGCGAGGTGGTCGGACCGCCGCGCCCGAGCAGCAGGTGGAAACTGAAACAGCTGCCCTGCCCCGGCGTGCTCTGCACCTGGATATCGCCGCCCATCATCTGACAGAGGCGGCGGCTGATCGCCAGCCCCAGGCCGGTGCCACCGTACTTGCGGGTGTTGGACACATCCGCCTGGCTGAAGCTCTGGAACAGCCGCTGCTGCTGCTCCTCGGTCATGCCGATGCCGCTGTCGCTGACGCTGACATGCAGGGCCAGCCGGTCGTCATCGGCGGGCTCGGCGTGGATGCGGATAAGAATCTCGCCCTGCTCGGTGAACTTGACCGCGTTATTGCTCAGATTGAGCAGAATCTGCTCCAGCCGCAGGGGGTCGCCGATGAGGCCGAAGGGGGTGGCGGGGTCGATGTCGAACAACAACTCCAGGCCCTTCTGGTGGGCCTTGAGGCCGATGAGGTCGGCGACATTGTCGAGCACGGTCTCCAGATCAAACTCCAGCTCCTCCAGGTCCAGCCGATTGGCCTCGATCTTGGAGAAGTCGAGGATGTCGTTGATGATGCCGAGCAGGGACTCGGCAGAGCGGTGCACTTTCTCGATGTAATTGCGCTGCTGCGGCCGCAGGTCCGACTGCAGGGCCAGATAGGACATGCCGATGATAGCGTTCATCGGCGTGCGGATCTCGTGACTCATATTGGCGAGAAACTGGCTCTTGGCCTCGTTGGCGGCGTTGGCCACCTGCATCGCCTGCTCCAGGTCGCGGGTGCGCTCGGCCACCTGCAGTTCCAGGCTGTCCGCCAGCTGCTGCAGCTCGCGGTTGGCCTGAAACAGCTCCAGGCTCTTGCCTTCGAGCAGCTGCTCGGCCGCCTTGCGCGCCCGCCGCTCACGCTCCAGGCGACGCAGGGTCAGTTCCAGTTCGCTGCTAATCGGTCTGTCTCTGCAGGGTGAAACGGGCACAGGTGCCGGCGCCCGTACCTCTATCGGCAGACAGGTCCTCCACCTCGACGCTGATCCGCTCCTCGAAATAATCGATGCAGCCGAGAATCAGGCCATGGGCCAGGGGGGCAAAGGGACGCTTGGAGCTGTAGGTCATCAGCAGGGTATCCGGGCCCGGCCGCTGGGTCTCGAAGTTGGGCAGTTCGGCATCGGGGTAGAGCTTGCGCACCTCGACGTGGACATGGTGCTCGATGGTCTCAAGAAAGCTGAAGCAGCCGTCCACCCCTTCGAAGAAGCTGCGGTAGAGCTGGGTGAAACGGCCGCAGAGGTGGCGGCCAAAACTGCGCACCAGCTCCGCCACCGGGGTGCCGGTGAGCTCGGACAGGCGCTCGACCAAGGCCAGCATCTCGGCGTGGTCGTAGGTACCCACGCTGGTATAGGCGCCACCGGAGGGCAGATCGGTTTCGGTGATGATGCGGTCGGCCAGCTCAAAGCCAAAGACCTCCTCAACCATCTCGATGAACTCTGAAAACACTATG
>JADGBD010000416.1 GCA_015231665.1 Gammaproteobacteria bacterium | reverse complement strand
TCTCTGCGCTTCTTTGCGTCCTCTGCGTCCTAATCTTGGTACCGTCTGGGCTGGCCGCTCAACAGGAGACAATTGACATGAAACGCAAGGGCATCATCCTCGCCGGTGGCTCCGGCACCCGTCTGTATCCGGTCACCCTGGCGGTGTCCAAGCAGTTGCTGCCGGTGTACGACAAACCGATGATCTACTACCCCCTGAGCACCCTGATGCTGGCGGGGATCAGTGACATCCTGCTCATCTCCACGCCCCAGGATATTCCGCGCTTCGAGCAACTGCTCGGCGATGGTCGTCAGTGGGGCCTGCAGATTCAATACGCGGTGCAACCCAGCCCCGATGGTCTGGCCCAGGCCTTTATCATCGGCAAGGCGTTTATCGGCGCCGATCCGGTGGCCCTGATCCTGGGGGATAACCTGTTTCATGGCCACAATCTGCAGCAACTGCTGCGCCAGGCCATGGCTCAGGAGCAGGGCGCTACGGTGTTCGCCTATCCGGTGCAGGACCCCCAGCGTTATGGCGTGGTCGAGTTTAACGCCGCCGGCGAAGCCCTGAGCCTGGAGGAAAAGCCGGCCAAGCCCAAGTCCCACTTCGCCGTGCCGGGGCTTTATTTCTTCGACAACAGCGTGGTAGCCAAGGCCGAGGCGCTCAAGCCCTCGCCGCGGGGTGAGCTGGAGATTACCGATATCAACCGGGACTATCTGGCGGCCGGCCAGCTCAATGTGGTCAACATGGGTCGCGGCATGGCCTGGCTGGACACCGGCACCCACGAGTCGCTGATGGAGGCCTCGGCCTTCATCGAGACCATCGAGAAACGCCAGGGCCTGAAGGTCGCCTGCCCGGAGGAGATCGCCTATAGCCAGGGCCTGATCGACCCGACGCAGCTGCGGGAACTGGCCAGGCCACTGGAGAAAAATGGCTACGGCCAGTATTTGCTGCGCCTGCTGCAGGAGGGGCCGATTCAATGAAAGTGATAGACACTGCTATCCCCGAGGTGAAGATCATCGAGCCGCGGGTGTTCGGTGACGAGCGCGGATTTTTCTTCGAGAGTTTCAACCGCCGCCAGTTCGAGCAGGCCATCGGGATCGAGGCCAATTTTGTCCAGGACAACCACTCGCGCTCGGCGCAACATGTGCTGCGTGGCCTGCACTACCAAATCCAGCAACCCCAGGGCAAGCTGGTGCGGGTGGTCAGCGGCCGGGTATTCGATGTGGCGGTGGATATTCGTCAGGGCTCGCCCAGCTTTGGCCAGTGGGTTGGGGTGGAGCTGAGCGCGGAGAACCATCGCCAGTTCTGGGTGCCGCCGGGCTTTGCCCACGGTTTTGTCGTGCTCTCGGAAACGGCGGATTTTCTCTACAAGACCACCGACTACTACGCTCCCGAATACGAGCGCTGCATCCGCTGGAACGACCCGCAAATCGGCATCCACTGGCCGCTGCAAGCAGAGCCCCAGCTCTCTGCGAAAGACCAGCAGGGGCTGAGCCTGGCGCAGGCGGAGTTGCCTTTGGCTAAATACCATTAAAGGAGACCGAAGTGAGCATTTTGACCCTGGAACTCCCTGTGGATGGATTGCCTTCAGCAGCAGAACTGCCGGACAACTTTTCCGAAGAGGCACGTTTTCTATTGGCAACGAAACTTTTTGAGCAGGGCCGTATTTCATCGGGTAAGGCAGGTCGGCTTTGTGGCATGGGACGTGTCGAATTTCTCATGGCGGCGAGCCGAGCCGGTGTGGCAGTTGTCGATTTGAGCGGCGATGATTTGGCTGAGGAATTTGCTTGATGTTGGCTGGCTGTGCAGTCATCAACTCTGGGCCATTGGTGGCGCTGTCACTAACGGGGCAACTGGATCTGTTGCCGCAATTGTTTGACCAGTTCTGGATTCCACAGCAGGTTTTCCAATTTGCTTGAGCTCAAGCGGGCGGGGTATTTCGTTTCTGACTCGGTGATTGAGGCAGCCTGTAGAGCCGCGGCATGAAAAAACTGAAGCGGCAGGATGCTGTGATCTTTCAGTTACGAGTTGGTATTGTTGCCGGTCAAGGCTGATTCGATAGGGTTTGACTCACGAGGAAAATTGACTTATCCGCCGCCTGTTGTACCATCCCGCACTTTGCCCTTTGCGGTC
>JADGBD010000415.1 GCA_015231665.1 Gammaproteobacteria bacterium | reverse complement strand
CATGCGACCCTCGGCCAAATTGACCCGCCAGCTTTCGTGCCAGAGGCAAAGCGCCTCGGCCGAGCGGTTGATGGAGTCTTGAATCCGCTCCAGGTCATCGGGGTGAATGCGCGCAAAGGCAGGGCTGGCATCCTTGCAAACCTGTTCAGGCTCAAAGCCGTAGATGTTGCGAATACCCTTGCTGACATAGGGAAAAGCGCTGCGCCCATCAGGCCAAAGCTGGAATTGGTAAATCATCCCCTGAACGTGGCTGGCGATCTTTTCCAGCCGGTCGAGCAACTCCTGGCGCTCGCTGTAGTCCACGCAGACCCCGGTGAAGCCGAGCAGTTCGCCATGCAAGCTGTAGCGTGGCTGGCTGCTGTTGAACATCCAGCGGTACTGGCCGTCACGCCGGCGCAAACGCAGGCCGTTGCTGAAGCCTTGGCCGGTGCGGTAGGCTTCCTTGAGTTGCTTCTGGCAGCGGGGGCGGTCGTCAGGGTGGACTGCGTTCAGCCAGCCGCCCGCCAGGTCCTGCTCCGGGCCGTGGCCGGTGAAGTCGCTCCAGCCTTTGTTGAACCAGCGGATCTCCTGGTCTTCTTCGGTAATCCAGACGATCACTGGTGCGCTGTCGGCCAGGGCACGGAAGCGCTGCTCGGTTTCCTCCAGGCTCAGCTCGGCGGTTCGATCCAACAGAATCAACAAGCTGCCTGAGGGGGTGATTTCATCCTCAGCCAAACCCATGGCAAAGACATCCACCCAGCGCACTCGATTATCCGCTGAGCGCAGTTGCAACCTGGGGACGCTGTGCATGCGCTGGGGCGTCGCTTTTGTATGCAGGCGGCGCATCAGGCCATGCAAGGCGCCCTGGCTGGCGCTATGAAACAGGCGGGACAGGGCGGAATGATTCAGGTTGGAATGGGTGCTGAAGCCAAACAGCTGCTCGCCGGCCTGATTGACTTCGCTGACCACTCCGTGTTCATCCACCAGCAGAGCGGGGAGCGGCAGATTCTCAAACAGGCTGCGGTATCTTTCCAGATTGCGCACCACGTCCGCCTGGGCGTCGAGCAGATGCTGATTTTGAATCGCCAGTTCGGCCTGATAGACGTGCAATTCCTCAAGCAGGCGATGAACATTGTCGGCATTGGGATTGCTATCCAGCTGCAGACCGCCCAACTCGGCTTCCAGGCTGGCGCTGCGCTCGCGGTTGTTCTGCAGATATTCCTCAGCCCGCTGGCGCAATTCGGCAATATTCACCTTGGGCTGGCTCATTCAGCCGGGCCTATGCGCAGGAGCGGGGGGGAGTTAAGAGCAGCATGCTGGATTCTTGGGCAACACCAATGCCAAATGGGAAGCGAAACAGATGCAAAATGATAATCCCAAGCCCAGTCACCAGCAAGGACGAACGCTGACTCCCGGTGATTGGCGCCCCGGAAATACCGGGTTTTCGCTGGCAGCTGGCCGGAGTTTGGGTTTATCCTTGGCCGCCATGACAATGCACTGGCCGCAACTGCTCTCCCGCAAGCGTCTGGGCTCCAACCAGGCGCCCAGCGACAGCACCGCACGCACGGATTTTCAGCGGGATTTCGACCGCATCGTCTTCTCCTCGGCGTTTCGGCGGATGCAGGACAAGACCCAGATATTTCCCCTGTCGAAGATCGACTATGTGCGCACCCGCCTGACCCACCGCCTGGAGTCCTCCAGCGTCGGCCGCTCCCTGGGCACCCTGGTGGGCGAGCAGATCATCGCCCGCCACGGCCTCAAGGGCTACGAGGCGGCGGACATCGGCGCCATCTGCGCTGCCGCCTGTCTGGGTCATGACATCGGCAATCCGCCCTTCGGCCATTCCGGCGAGGACGGCATTCGCCACTGGGCGGTGTTCGGCGCCGGTCGCGAGCGGGTGGCGGCGATTCACGGCCACAGCCAGCAGGAAGATTTCATCAGCTTCGAGGGCAATGCCCAGGGCTTTCGCGTGCTCACCCGGCTGCAGAACCGGGATAACCCCGGCGGCCTGCAGCTGACCTGCGCCACCTTGGCGGCCTTCACCAAGTACCCGCGCGAGTCCTGGCTCGGCGGCGGCAGCTTCGATGGCGTCAGCGCCAAGAAGCAGGGCTTCGTCAGCCAGGACCGCGACTATTTC
>JADGBD010000414.1 GCA_015231665.1 Gammaproteobacteria bacterium | reverse complement strand
GGACTCGGGACTCGTGTGTTGCCATGGATGTTTCACAGTAAACCGCAGATTACGCCAATCATCACAGATTAAATCTTTTAATTTCATTTGGTTAACATGATTCAGAAAACACCTGACGTAACTGCTCACTTCTTCTCCCCGAAGGGGCGAGGGGCTAAACAGCCTATGTAGTACCTTCACACTTAAACAACTTCACAACTCTGCGCCCTCCGCGCTTCTCGACTCTGGCATCCTGCTTCGTTCTACCTCCTGCATCCATGCAGTCGTTTGCGTCCTCTGCGTCCCATCAGTTAAGAGTGGCTACTCACCCAACCCCACCAGGGATTGCTGGGCGCGCAGCCAGCGGTACCAGTCTGCCATGCCCTCGCCGCTGCTGGCGCTGACCCGCAGCACGCGGATGGCAGGGTTGACCCGGCGGGCGTAGTCGATGCACTGCTCGACGTCGAACTGCAGATGGGGCAGCAGGTCGATCTTGTTCAGGAGCATGAGATCGGCGGCGGCGAACATGTCCGGGTATTTTATCGGCTTGTCCTCGCCCTCGGTGACCGAGAGGATCACCACCTTGTGCGCCTCGCCCAGATCGAAGGCCGCCGGACAGACCAGGTTGCCGACGTTCTCGATGAAGAGGATGCCGTCGGCCTCCGGCTGCAGCTGCTCCAAGGCGTGGCCGATCATGTGCGCATCCAGATGGCAGCCCTTGCCGGTGTTGATCTGCAGGGCCTTGACCCCGGTGGCGCGGATGCGCTCGGCGTCGTTGCTGGTCTGCTGGTCGCCCTCGATCACCGCCAGGGGGAATTCGTCTTTCAGCGCTTCGATGCTGCGGGTGAGCAGGCTGGTCTTGCCGGAACCGGGGCTGGACACCAGATTCAGCGCCAGCAGCCGATGCGCCGCCAGCCAGCGGCGATTGGCCTGGGCGTATGCGTTGTTCTTGCTGAGGATATCGGTTTCGATCTGCACCATCCGCGCCTGGCTCAGCCCGGGCGCATGGGCGTGGGCCGGGCCCTGGCCGTAGTGGTGGTGATCATGGCCATGCTGATGCCCGTGTTCATGGTCATGGCCATGTTCGTGATCATGGCCCTGTTCGTGATCATGACCCTCAATCCGGGTCTCGCCTTCACCGCAACCGCATACCGTACACATTTGCATCGCTCCGCAATTCGGACTGTTGAATTTTGGCTGCCAGCCTTCAGCCCGTTACATCCTAGCCCGGATGCAGCGAAGCGGAATCCGGGAAGGCTCTGCCCAGCGCCATGAACCTTAGTTTGCCACAAATCGCACCAGTTCACTGACTGCGCACCCCAGCTACTCCACCTCCAAATCCTTGATGCGCATCTCATCGCCGCCGCTGACCTGGACTTGGTAGCCGCCGCAGTGGGGGCAGGGATCGAAGCGCTGCTGCACCTCCAGCTCGCGGGCGCAGGCCATGCACCAGCCCCGGCCGGGCAGATCGATGATCTCGAGCCCCGCACCCTCGGCCAGGGTGCCGCGGCTGACGGCATCGAAGCCAAAGCGCATGGCCTCGGGCTCAACGCCAGAAAGACGACCGATCTCCAGGCGCACCCGCATGACCCGGCCGAAGCCCTGGCGCTGCGCCTCCGTCTCTATGACCTGAAGGATGGACTCGCACAGGGAGAGCTCGTGCATCGGCGGGCAGCTAGGCCTGATCCGGGCCGCTGATCTCGACCAGCAGGACTGCAGCGCGCTCGAAATCATAATCCAGCGCTGCTTGCTGCAGGGCCCTGGCCTGGTCGGCGCGTGAATCTGTGGTCAGCGCCCGAGCCAGCTGTTCGGCCAGGTCGCGGGACCTGAAGTCGTTTTCCGCCAGGTGCTGGCGCAGTTGCTCCATCAGGCCGGCCAGCTCGGCCGGGCTCAGGCTCAGGGGCCTGGTCGGCTGGGCTGGCTGTTCTTCCAGCCCCGCCAGCCCTTGGAGCACTCGCTCAAGCTCGCGCAACAGCTGGGCGGTGAGCCCTTCCAGGTCCGCCTGATCCTCGCGGCAGGCGGTCTCCAACAGCTGAGCAGCGCGGTAGACATCAGCGGCGCCGAGGTTGCCAGCCACCCCCTTGAGCGAATGCACCAGACGCCCGGCCTCCTGCCGACCCCGCTGCAGGGCAGCGCGCAGCTGC
>JADGBD010000413.1 GCA_015231665.1 Gammaproteobacteria bacterium | reverse complement strand
CAGCCGACCCTGTTCGATACCGCCGAATACGGCCTGAATTTCGACAGCCTGTTCCGCGAAAACCGCTACGTCGGCGCCGATCGCCAGGGCGATGCCAACCAGATCACCGCCGCTCTGACCTCCAGGGTGTTTTCCAGCGACAGCGGCGCCGAGTGGCTTAGCGCCAGCCTGGGTCAGACCTTTCATTTTGACGATCGGCGGGTGCAGCTGCCGGGGATGCCGGTGGAGACCGCCACCCAGTCCTCGATGGTCGGCCAGCTCAGCTCGCAGCTGACCGCTGAACTGGCCGCCAGCCTCTATATGCAGTGGGACCCGGACAGCAGCAAAACGGAAAAGAGCGCGGTGCAGATGCAGTATCTGGACGACGAGCGGCGCATCTTCAACCTCGCCTACCGCTACGAAGATAATCCGGTGGATGCCAACTACAACCAGGAGCAGGTGGATACCTCCTTCCTCCTGCCGGTGAGTTCCAAGTGGAATCTGGTCGGCCGCTGGAACTATTCCCTGGAAGACGACAAGACCCTGGATCGCTTCGCCGGGATCGAATACAGCGACTGCTGCTGGGCCTTCCGCTTTGTTGGCCGCAACTACGTCAACGACAACGAGACCACCACCGGGGTCTTCCTCCAGCTCGAACTCAAGGGCCTGGGCTCCATCGGCCACCGTGCCGACGAGGAAATTGCCGATGGCGTACTGGGTTACCGTGTCGGTTACTGAGATGCGCTGGCTGCCCCTGATCCTGCTGCTTTGGCTGCCCCTGCCGGTTCTGGCGGCGAGCTACAACAAGCTCGACAGCATAGTCGCGGTGGTGGATGAGGATCTGGTGATGCGCAGCGAGCTGGAGGCCAAGATCAAGCAGGTCCTGCTGCAAAACCGCCGTCCCGGGGTCAAGCTGCCGCCGCGGGATGTCATCGAACAAAAGGTCCTCGAGCAGCTCATCGTCCGCCGTCTCCAGCTCAATGCCGCGCAACGCGCCGGTATTGCCGTGGATGAAGGCCTGGTGGCCAAGGCCATCGGCGGCATCGCTCAGCGCAATGGTTTGAACATAGGCCAGTTCCGCACCGCGCTGGAACGGGAAGGCATCAACTACAACGTCTTCAAGCAGGGCATAGAGGAAGAGTTTCTTCTCAATCGCCTGCACAGCCAGCAAGTGCTGAGCAAGATCAGTGTCTCCGAGCAGGAGATCAACGCCTTTCTCAGCAAGGAGGCGCGCTTGGGCGACGCCAACGTCAGCTACCAGGTCGGCCATATCCTCATCCGGGTCGCCGAGGGGGCGGAATCGGCGCAGCTGGTCAAGGCCAGAGAGCAGGCCGAAGGGGTGGTGCGCAAGCTGCGCAACGGTGAGGACTTTGCCGAGGTGGCGATGCAAAGCTCCACCGCCGGCAATGCCCTGGAGGGCGGTGATCTGGGCTGGAAAAAACGCTCCGAGCTACCCTCGGCCATCGCCGACCGGGTGCCCCTGCTCAAAGTCGGCGAGGTCAGTGATCCCATCCGCGGCAGCGGCGGCTACCATGTGGTCAAGCTGATCAATCGCAAGGGCGAGACCCAGCGGGCGCTGGTGGATCAGACCCAGGTACGCCACATTCTCATCCGCACCAACGAATTGACCTCGGACGATGACGCCAAGACCCGGCTGGAGCAACTGCGGGTGCGCATTGTTGGCGGTGATGACTTTGCTGCCCTGGCGCGGGCGCACTCCAATGACACCGCCTCGGCGATCAAGGGCGGTGATCTCGGCTGGCTCGGCGCCAACGATGTGCTGCCTGAATTTCGCCAGCAGATGGATGCCCTCCAGCCCAAGGAAGTCAGTCAGCCGTTCAAGACCCAGATGGGCTGGCACCTGCTGCAGGTGCTCGAGCGGCGCAACTACGACAGCACCGATGACCTGCGGCGCAACCAGGCCAGCGCGGCGATCAAACAGCGCAAGGGCGCCGAGGCCATCGAACAGTTTGTCCGCCAGCTGCGCGACGAGGCCTATGTGGAGATCCGCCTCAATCAGCCGGAATTGGACTAGCCATCTTAGGACGCAGAGGGCGCAAAGAAGCGCAGAGGGCGCAGAGGTTAATAGAGATTTTGTGCTATGGAAAAGTTTACACTTTGAGCACTGCTTACTGTGAAACAACATTG
>JADGBD010000412.1 GCA_015231665.1 Gammaproteobacteria bacterium | reverse complement strand
CGGCGACCCACTGATCGTTTTGGAGCCCCTAAACCAGTGACGCCGGGTCAAAAACCGAATCGCAAAGAACGCGAAGGAAACGCAAAGAACGCAAAGTTTGAGATTTTCTTTTCAGATTCTTGCCTTTTTCAACTCTGCGATCTCCGCGCTTCTTTGCGGCCTCTGCGTCCTTTTTGATCCCGGCCATGCCGGGTTAGGAGAAATCTAGACATGAGAAATCTGAGCATTCCGCACCTGCGCCAGGCCTATCTGAGTGGCGCCCGCACACCCGAGCAGGTCCTGGCCGAGATCGACCAGGCCAATGCCGCTTACCCTGAGCACAACATCTGGATTCACTACCTGAGTGCGGCAGAACGCGCGCCGTACCTTGAGCGCCTGGCGCACCTGGACCCGGCCGAGCATCCGCTCTGGGGCGTTCCCTTTGCCATCAAGGACAACATCGATCTTGCCGGGGTCGATACCACCGCCGGTTGCGAGGCCTTTCGTTATCGCCCCGAGCGCTCCGCCTGCGTCGTTCAGCGCCTGCTCGATGCCGGCGCCATCCCGCTAGGCAAGACCAACTTGGACCAGTTTGCCACCGGCCTGGTCGGCACCCGCTCGCCCTGGGGCGCCACCCGCAACGCCTTCGACCCGGAGCACATCAGCGGCGGCTCCAGTTCGGGCTCGGCAGTAGCCGTGGCCCTGGGTCTGGCCAGCTTCAGCCTGGGCACCGACACCGCCGGCTCCGGCCGGGTGCCGGCGGCCTTCAACAACCTGGTCGGGGTCAAGCCCAGCCGGGGCCTGCTGTCGGCCAGCGGCATGCTGCCGGCATGCCGCTCGCTGGATTGCATGAGTATCTTCGCCCTGCACTGCGACGATGCCGCGCTGGTGCTCGGCATCGCCGAGGGCCAGGATTCGGCCGATGCCTATAGCCGGCCAAATCCCTACAGCAACAGCCCGCGCCACTACGGCGACTGGCAGGACCGGCTGGTGCTGGGGGTGATTCCACCCGATCAGCTGGAGTTCTTCGGCGCTGCCGACTTCGCCCAGGCCTACCAAGCCAGCCTGGACGCGATTCGGCCGCTGGTGGATGAGATCATCGAGATCGACTTTCAACCCTTCGCTGAGGCCGCCGCCCTGCTCTACCAAGGCCCCTGGGTGGCGGAGCGCTACCTGGCCACCCAGCCGCTGATCGATACGCAAGCCGAAGCCCTGCTGCCGGTGACCCGGCAGATCATCAGCGCCGGCGCCAAGCCCAGCGCCGCCGAACTGTTCCGCGCCCAGTACCGGCTGCAGGCGCTGAAGCAGCTGGCCGACAACCAGCTGGCCCGCTGCAACTGCCTGCTCACCCCCACCGCCGGGCGCCACTTCCGCATCGATGAAATTGCCGCCGAGCCGATCCTGCACAACAGCCAGCTGGGCCATTACACCAACTTCATGAACCTGCTGGACCTGGCCGCCGTCGCCCTGCCCGGCCGCTTCACCGCCGAGGCCATGCCCTTCGGCCTGACCCTGGCAGGACCGGCCTTCAGCGACCGCAAACTGCTGTCCATCGCCCGACGCATCGAACAGGCGCTGGACCAGCCCAAGGGCGCCCTGGGTCTGCAGCTGATGCAGGCCGATCTAGCGCCAGTCAGAGACGCTGAGCATATCGACCTGGTGGTCTGCGGCGCGCACATGCAGGGCTTGCCTCTGAACTGGCAGTTGCGCGAGCGCGGTGGCGAGTTGCTGGTCAGGTCCCAAACCGCCCCCTGCTACCGGCTCTACGCCCTGGCCGGCGGGCCGCCGGCTCGGCCCGGATTGGTGCGGGATGATGTCGGTGGCAGGGCCATCGAAGCCGAGATCTGGCGTTTGCCAGCTAGCGAGCTGGGCAGCTTCCTCGCCGCTATCCCGCCACCTCTGGGCCTGGGCAAGGTACTGATGGCCGATGGCAAGGAGTACACCGGCTTCATCTGCGAACCCCGGGGGATTGCAGAGGCTGAAGAGATCAGCCAGCATGGCGGCTGGCGCACCTGGCTGAATCGAAGCGCCTGATTAGTCCAGCGCGGGCGGCTCGCCTGCACTTGCACCCCAGCGTGCCATCAGCTGATGCTCGTTTGTATCCTCTTTTATTGCAGCTTCAATTGAGGCTTGCAATGATGCCTGGAAA
>JADGBD010000411.1 GCA_015231665.1 Gammaproteobacteria bacterium | reverse complement strand
GGCAGGCTGTCGTTGATGGAGCTGCTGATCTGGTTGAGGTTGCCGCCGAACTGGTCGGTCTGCTCATCCGCCGTGGTCAGGCTGTTGTTCACATCCTGCATGAGGTTGTGCAGGTTGCCGCGGATGTGTTCGATCTTTTCGATATCACAGCCCGAGCCAAACTGTTTGAACAGCTGCAGGCAAAGCTCGGCACTGAAGGGTACGCCGGCGGCGATGAGTTCGTCGACGCGCTCGTTGAGCCTGAGGTTGTCACCGGAGACGTACTGATACCAGATAGCGTAATTGTCTGGCGAGGCCGGCACGCGGTGCTTTGCCATGAGCGGCAGGGCCATGCGCAGGAGTTCGGCGTGGTGGGCGTAACTGGTTTCCGGATCCATGCTGTGGCCTTGATGTTTTTTCGATTATAGGCCGAAGATCCCCCCGTTGATCAAGCCTCTTGTTTGCATCCCAGGGCAACGGTGTAACTACGCCCCTGTTTGAGCTTGGCGTAGTTGCCAAACACCTCCTTGAAGCTGCGCTTGATGAAGTCGCGTAGGCCGTTGATGGTGACTACGTAGAAGCGCCCACCGGGCTCCAGCCGCGCCAGGGCCTCGTAAAAGTAGAGGTAATACTGTTCCTTGCCGGTCTTGGCCGGCAGGTTGGAGACAATGCGGTGGAAGCGGCGGTCATCCAGTTGATCAAAGCCGTTGCTGAGGATGACCTCGACATTGCCCAGGCCGTTGAGCCGGGCGTTGCGGCGGCTGTATTCCACGGCGACGAAGTCCTTGTCCAGCAGGGTATGCCGTCCCTGGGGTGCCAGCCGGGCCAGGGTCAGGCCGAGGGGACCGTAGCCGCAGCCGAGATCGGCGCTGTTGTGGCTGGGATCAATCTCGATGTAATCCAGCAGCAGGCGGCTGCCTTCATCTATCGCCTTGGGCGAGAACAGGCCCCAGGTGGTGTGAAAGCGCAGCGGCTGGCCGCGCAGGGATTCTTCGATGAGCAGGTCCTGGCGCAGGCCCTCCAGCCATTGGCGGGTTTCTGCAGGAAGCTTGTCGGGGAGCAGGTTCATCAGACATCAGTCCTATGGGGAGTTGGGGAGCATACCGGGCAAGCGGGGTCGGGCTTGAGCCTGAGGCTGCGCCAGTCGGCGCGCAGGCCATCGAAGATCAGCAGGCGATTGATCAGGGGCTCGCCGCAGCCGCTCAGCAGTTTGATCGCCTCCAGCGCCTGCAGGCTGCCGATCACCCCCACCAGGGGCGAGATCACCCCGCTGTTGCTGCAGGTCTGCTCGTCTTCCCCGGTATCGGGATAGAGGCAGCGGTAGCAGGCATCGCCGGGCTGGCCGGAGAACACCGCCACCTGGCCTTCCCAGCGGATGGCGGCACCGCTGACCAGGGGCAGACCTGCCTGCCGGCAGGCTTGGTTGAGGCCGAATCGGGTAGCAAAGTTATCCGAGCAATCCACCACCAGATCGACCTCGCCGAGCCATTGACCGAGCTGGGCGGCATCGGCGCGCAGCGGCAGGCTTTGCACCCGGCAATCGGGATTGAGGTCTTGGATGGCGCGACAGGCGGATTCCACCTTGGGATAGCCGACATCGTCGAGGCCGTAGGCAATCTGGCGCTGCAGATTGGACAGATCGACCCGGTCCGGATCCGCCAGCAGCAGCGAGCCGACGCCGGCAGCGGCCAGATAGAGTGCCACCGGCGAGCCGAGACCGCCGAGGCCGACAATCAGCACGCGCCCGGCGAGGAGCTTCTCCTGGCCGGCGATATCGATTTGCGGCAGCAGAATCTGTCTGCTGAAGCGCAGCAGCTGGTCGTCATCCATGCACGCTTACCTGTAGTGGCGCCAGATGTCGGGACGCTGGTCGCGGCACTCGTGGTTCAGGCGGTGATAGCGTTCGATGAAAATCTTGCGGGTATTCAGGCTATCGCAACTGATCCCCTGATTCTCCCGCTGAATCTCCTCGGTGTAATGATAGAGCGCGCGCTTTATCCGATACAGCAGATCGCCAGCGAGGTGAAAGCCTACCTCCAGGAGCAATTCCTCGAGCTCCCTCAGGCTGATCTGGGAAAGCTGATACTCCACCCTGAGCAGGTGGGGGTTGATTTCTTCCAGTCGGCTGATGCCGGGGGTGTCGGTGAGCACGAGCAC
>JADGBD010000410.1 GCA_015231665.1 Gammaproteobacteria bacterium | reverse complement strand
CCATGGACCGTACCGAACGCTTCTATAAACTCGAACAATGGCTCAGCTCCGGCCGATCGGTGCCCTTGGCGGAGATGATGGCACAGCTGGGTGCCTCACGCGCCACCATCCAGCGGGATTTGGAGTACCTGCGTGACCGTTTCCAAGCACCGATCGAGTGGGACCGCAAGGGCAGGGGTTATCGCTACGCCGCCTTGGCGGAAGGGACAGAGCGAGTGGCCCTGCCGGGACTCTGGTTCTCCGCGGCCGAGGTGCAGATGCTGCTCACCATGGAGCACCTGCTCTCCACGCTGCAACCGGGTCTGCTGGGCCCGCACATAGAGAGCCTGCGCACCCGTATCCGCCTGCTGCTCGACAGCGGGAACCACGCTGCCGAGGCCATCAGTCAGCGCATCCGCATTTTTCATCCCACCGCCCGTGCGGTGACGCCTGGGCATTTTGAACTGCTCGCCAGCGGGTTGCTCGGGCGCAAACGCCTGCGTATTCAGCACCACAACCGCAACCGCGGCGACACCAAGACCCGCGAGGTCTCACCCCAGCGGCTGATTCTGTATCGGGACAACTGGTATCTGGATGCCTGGTGTCATCAGGCCCAAGGTCTGCGCAGCTTCGCCCTGGATGCCATCCGTGCGGTGGAGCTGTGCCCGGAGACCGCCGAGGAACTGCCCGATGCCCTGCTCGACGAAGAACTCGCCAGCGGTTACGGCATCTTCGCAGGCTCCACTACCCAAACCGCGTTGTTGCGCTTCACCCCGCATCGGGCCCAATGGGTGGCGGGGGAGACCTGGCATGCGGCGCAACGGGGGCGCTTTGATGAGGACGGCTACTATCTGCTGGAAGTCCCCTATGCCCAAGACACCGAGCTGGTCATGGACCTGATGCGCTACGGCGCCGATGTGGAAGTGCTGGAGCCCACCGGACTCAGAGAGCGGATCAAGCGCCAGTTGCGACAGGCGTTGTCCCATTACGCTGACTGAAATCGCGCGAGGGTCCGGAAAGGATCTCGGCGCCCGGCAGTTCAAATCGCATCAGGATTTTTTCAGCAGACGAAAGCCGAAGAGCACCAGCAGGGCTCCGCCCAGCGCCAGGCCGATGCTGCCCAAATTAAAGCCGGTAACCGAGCCAAATCCTGCCACCGAACCCATGTAACCGCCAAGAAAGGCACCCACCATGCCCAGCAGCAGGGTGGTAAAGCAGCCACTGGGATGATCATCGCCGGGCATGATCCATTTGGCCAAGGCGCCCACCAGCAAGCCCATGATGATCCAGGATACGAGGCCCATGCCTATCTCCACAGCAGAAAAGATGAAGGAATCACACTGTACCCTAGCAAACCGCCTGTCGGTTAGGGAAGCGACGTACTGCGATGGCATGCAGGGTGCAAACACAGCGTATCAAGCAGAATAATTTTCAGTGTCTCATCCAGTGAAGCACTAGGCGGCGCATAATGTTGCCATCCGATTTCGCCCCGGCGCTCTTGCTGCCGCCAGCCCCCGAACAGGTGCAGTAGCAACCCCACCCCCTGTGAGCCCACCCAAGCCGGGGCGGATCGGACCCACAAGCTCAGGAGACCCGGTCATGTCCAAAGGCAGCATCAACAAAGTCATCCTCATCGGCAACCTCGGTGCCGACCCCGAGACTCGCTCCACCCCCAACGGCGTGGCGGTCACCAGCCTGCGTATTGCCACCACGGAAAGCTGGAAGGACAAGACCAGCAACCAGGTCCAGGAGCGCACCGAATGGCACAGCGTGGTGCTGTTTCGCCGCCTGGCCGAGATCGCCCAGCAATACCTCGCCAAAGGCAGCAAGGTCTATGTGGAAGGCAAGCTGCAAACCCGCAAGTGGCAGGACCGTAACGGTCAGGACCGCTACACCACGGAAATCATCGGCGAGAATCTGCAAATGCTCGGCGGCGGCAAAGGGGCAGCGGCTGGCGCCAACCCAGACAGCGTTTTTGTGGATGATCCGGGCAACTACGGCGGCAGCCATTCACTCGATGACATCCCTTTCGACGATCTGCCGTTTTGAAAAGCCTGTAGCCAAACTGCACCGACCGCAAGGACTTCCACAAGCGCAGGGATCAGCGAGCGCCTTTTAGCCGGGAAAGCGGCAAAACCCACGCAGGTATCCGGGCTAAGCT
>JADGBD010000409.1 GCA_015231665.1 Gammaproteobacteria bacterium | reverse complement strand
GCGGCTGATCTGCAGCAGCTGCTCATCCTCTCCAGTCTGGCGGTGGTAGCTGTGCTGCTCGGTATCGGTGTGCTCATCGGCGTGCTCTTTTCCCGCTCGATCACCGCGCCGCTGCAACTCTTGAGCAAGGAGATCAAACACATCGGCGAGCATGCAGATTTGACCCACCGCATCGATCTGCAGCGCAACGACGAACTGGGCGCCATGGCCAAAGAACTGGATCAGATGTTTGCCAACCTTGGCTCGGCCATAGGTGCCATTGCCACCGCCAGCGGCCAGGTCTCCAGCTCGGCGGTGAGCCTCTCGGCCATCTCCCAACAGACCCGCACGGCGATTGAACAACAGCATTTGGAGACCGATCAGATGGCCACCGCCATGGAGGAAATGACCGCCACCTCCCACGAGGTCGCGCGCAACACCTCCCTGGCCTCGACCTCCGCCAGCGATGCCTCCAACGCCGCCGACGAGGGCAAGCGGGTGGTCAACACCGCGGTCACCAGCATTCGCGAGCTGGCCGATCGTGTAGAATCCACCGCAGATACCATCAACAAGCTGCGCAGCGACAGCGAGGCCATCTCCTCGGTGCTGGATGTCATCCGCAGCGTTGCCGAGCAGACCAATCTGCTGGCGCTCAACGCCGCCATTGAAGCGGCTCGCGCTGGCGAAGCGGGGAGGGGATTTGCCGTGGTCGCCGACGAGGTGCGCTCCCTGGCCAACCGCACCCAGCAGTCCACCGAGGAGATCAATCGCATCATCGAACAGGTGCAGGGCGGCGCGGAGAACTCGGTGCGCAGCATGCAGGTGAGCCGGGAGAAGGCCAGCGACAGCGTCCAGCAGATCATGGCCGCCCATCAGGCGCTGGATCGCATCGTCGAAGCGGTCGCCGCGATCAGCGACATGAACCACGGCATTGCTACCGCCGCGGAGGAGCAGAGCATGGTCTCCCAGGAAGTTGCCAGCGGTGTCACCCGTATCGCCGCCTCCCTGGGCGAGACCCGCGATGCGGCCGAGCATACCGCCCATTCCAGCCAGTCGCTCAATCAACTGGCGATCCAGATGGCCGAGCTGGTCGCACGTTTCAAGGTGTAGGCGCCCGCTGGATTGGATCCGCCCCCGGCGCCGCCAGTCTGCACCAAGGGACGTATCTGCTGGGGTGTTATCTGCTTAGAATGACCTGTTGCCGAGGCTCGGGACTGGAAGGCTCAAAAAGCGGGAGTTGCCAATTTGATCAATCCAACAGCCCCACAGCGCCGGAGAGTCCTTTTGGTGGAGGACGATGCCTCCCTGCAAAAGGCCCTGCAGCGCCTGCTGGAGGGGGTTGGCTATAGGCTTGACCTGTTCGGCTCGGCGGAACAATTGTTGGCCTTCTGTCGCCGACATCCGGGGCTGGCAGGACAGGAGCAGCTCTGCCTGGTGATGGACCATCGGCTGCCTGGGCGCAGCGGGGTGGAGGTGCAGCAGGAGGTGCATGACCTGCTGGGCGCACCGCCGGTGATCTTCATCAGCGGCGAGGTGGACACCCACAGCCTCAACCAGGCCTGGCGCCAGGGAGCCAAGGAATTCCTCCTCAAACCCTTCCAGCCGGATGACTTGCTGGCTGCCCTGGACAAGGTCTTTGCCGCGGCGGTCTCAAATCCTGACCCTCAGACACAGGCGCGCCTGCGCTTGCTGACCCGACGCGAGCGCCAGGTGCTGGACTGCGTGGTGCGCGGCCAGACCAACCAGCAGACCAGCGAGGAACTGCACATTTGCCTGCGCACGGTGAAGATGCACCGTTCCCGGCTGATGCAGAAACTGGGGCTGAATAACCTGCCCGATCTGGTGCGCTTTTACGAGCGCAGCCGATCTTGATCGGCCAGCCCCTTGTTGAAGAGCCCTCGATGAATAGCCCTCGATGATCAGCTTCGATCTGCGTTCGGTCCTGCTGGTGGTGGCGCCGGTGGCCATGTTGCTGCCGCTGCTGGCCTGGTATCTGCTCAAATCCGCCGGCGGCCGCGCACTGCACCTGTGGTACGGCGGCAGCCTGTTGATCGGCTGCGCCTTTCTGCTGCTGGCGATGCGTGATTTGCTGCCCGACTGGGCCACCTTTCATCTTGCCCAGGGGCTTTATGTTATCGGCGCGATGATGATGGTCGCCAGCCTG
>JADGBD010000408.1 GCA_015231665.1 Gammaproteobacteria bacterium | reverse complement strand
GTTTCGTCGCGGCCACCTTCCAGGTAGCGCAGCGGCCGCACCAGCTCGGTGTAGGTCAGGCGCTCCAGCACCGCGGTCATCCGCGCCATGGGCTTGACGATGCGTGAGCTGATGCCGATGGCGAAGATCACACCCAGCGCCACCGCCAGCAGCAGCAGCCCATTCATCCAGCGGCTGCGATCCTCGACTTCCCGGCTGATGCGCTCGACCCGCTGGGCGCTGGCGCGGTTGGCCTCGGCCACCTCGCGCTTGACCAGACCGCGCACCTGACTGGCGAGGGAGAGCATCTGCGTGCTTTGCTCGGCAATCAGCCGGTTCTGCTCCACCAGAGCAAGAAAATCCGCTTGATAGCGTTGCAGCAGCGAGAGGAAGCGCTCGCGCTCGGCGGCGTTTACCGCCGAGGCCTGGATGCGCTCCTGCACCCGGTTGATCTGCCCCAGCGCCAGCTGCACGTATTTGTCCTCCTGGCGCAGCAGGTAGTCTTTCTCGTGCCGCCGCAGCTGCAGCAGATCCCGCTCCAGATTGGGCACATACTGGGCACTCAGCAGCGCCTCGATGCGATGGGCGGCATCGCGGAAGGCGCCCTTGCCGCCCTCCAACTCGCCACCCTCGAGCACCCGCTGGGCGTAGCTGTCGAACTCGCTGCGATAGCTGGCGATTTCCAGCAGCAGCTGTTTCTTGGTCTCATCCAGCAGCTGGGATTCGCGCACGCCGACCTCGAAGCCGCTGATCAGCTCGTGCACCCGCTGCTGATACTGGGCCTCACGGCGCAGGCCCAGGTCCTTTTCGCTGCGGCGGATTTGCATCAGGTTGAGGTAGAGGGCATCGGCATTGAAGTGTGCCGCCATCTCCTGCAGGTCATGCACCGCCTGGCGGAAGGAGCCCTGCAGGCCGGCGTTTTCATCCACCCCCTGGCGCTGCCAGGCGGCCTCCACCAGGCCGAACTGCTTGGCATAGTCGTCCAGGTTCTGCACGAACTGCTCGCTCATGGCCTGGGCCTCGGGGTCGCGCTCGGCCAGGCGGATGGCCAGCTGGCGGGCCTGCTCCAGCTGCTCGTGGACCCGCCGGGCCAGTTCCGCATCGCGTTTGAGCTGATAGGCGGTCTCCGCCTGATGAGCACTGAGCAGGTGATTTTCCAGCCCCAGCAGCAGGTCCTTCTGCGCCGACTGCACCTCCACCAGATGGCGGTAATCCCCCAGGGAGCGGGTCAGGGTGTCCTGGTATTGCCAGATGACACCGAGAAACAGCAGACCGACCAGACCAAACCCCAGGCCGATCTTTTCCCCAATACGCAAATGAATGAGCAGATTTTCCACGTTCCTGATCCCGCCGCTTGAACCTCAGGCAATCATAGCAAAGCGTGGGACGCAGAGGACGCCAAGAAGCGCAGAGATCGCAGATCTGCGCTCCTTTGCGCCCTCTGCGTCCTGATATTCCCGCTAACTGTGCCAGTGGCGGATGAACTTGGGCAGGGCCCGGCTGGCCAGGGGTGGCGAGCAGCAGTCGCCCTGATAGCCGTGGCAGCCGGCCTCGGTGATGAGTTGCAGCTCCTCGGCGCTATTGACCCCGTCCACCAGCAGGCGCAGCTCCAGGCTGCTCGCCAGGGCCACCAAGGCGTTTAGCAGCTGGCCGTTGGGCTTGCCGCTGGGACCGGTTTTGATTGCCGCCAGGTCGAGCTTGAGCAGGTCGATGGGCAGGTCACGCAGCATGCTCAGAGCGGACAGGCCGCGGCCGAAATGACCCAGGGCAAGGCTGAAACCGCGCTCGCAGAGGTCATGGAGCATGGCGCCCATGCTCGCCATGTCGCGGATGCCAAACTGGTCGGTGAACTCCAGCACCAGCCGCTCGGGCTTGAGCTCGTGACGTGCCAGGGCGGCGCAGATACGCTGCGCCAGCTTGGGGTCCTGCAAATCGAGCAGACTGAGATTGACACTGACCTTGAGCCAGTTCAGCCCCTTCTTGTCCCAGGCCTTGATCTGGCTTGCCACCTCCGCCAGCATCCAGTCGGTGAGCTTGAGGCTGAGGCGCTGCTTTTCCACCAGGGGCATGAACTGCACCGGCCGCAGCGCCTGACCCTGATGGCGCCAGAGCAGCTGGGCCTCGCAGAGGCGGATGCTGTTGTCCTTGAGCAACAGCTGGGGCTGGTATTC
>JADGBD010000407.1 GCA_015231665.1 Gammaproteobacteria bacterium | reverse complement strand
GACTCCTGAGTTGCCACGGATGTTTCACGGTAAAACGGGAGAATGGTGCGGCAGGGATACATACCCGTTTTGGCTGTGCTAAGGTTCGCATACCCCCACCTGAGCGGTCCATCATGAGCCTTAGCATTGTCATTCCCGCGCGTAACGAGGCCAGTTCCCTGGCGAGTTTGCTGCCGCGTATCTTTGCCCTCGACCTGGCCGATGAGGTACTGGTGGTGGATGACGGATCAACTGACAACACTGCCGAGACGGCGCGCTCTGCTGGGGCGCGAGTGGTGCATAACCCCTATCGCATGGGTAATGGGGCGGCGATCAAAACCGGCGCACGCCATGCCCAGGGTGAGGTTCTGCTGTTCATGGATGCCGATGGCCAGCATGATCCAGCCGATATTCCCCGCTTGCTTGCTCGCCTGGATGAGGGTTTTGACATGGTGGTGGGGGCCCGTGGCTTTGCCTCACAGGCCAATGTCGGCCGGGGCCTGGCCAATGGACTTTACAATAGCTTGGCCAGCTACATGACCGGGCAGCAGGTGGAAGATCTGACCTCGGGCTTCCGTGCCGTCAGGGCGGACAAGTTTCGCCAGTTTCTTTACCTGCTGCCCAACGGCTTTTCTTACCCCACCACCATCACCATGGCCTTTTTTCGCGCCGGTTTTGCAGTGAGCTACCTGCCTATCGTCGCCGGTAAACGCGAGGGCAAGAGCCATATTCATCCCATCAAAGATGGCGTGCGCTTTTTGCTGATCATCTTCCGCGTCGGCACCCTCTATTCTCCACTGAAGCTTTTTGCTCCCATGAGCCTGGGGTTCTTTCTCATGGCCCTGGGGTACTTCATGGCCACCGGCCGCTTCACCAACATGAGCGCGCTATTGTTCAGCACATCCATGCTGGTGTTCTTGATTGGCCTGGTATCTGAGCAGATTACCGCGCTGATGTATAAGGATGACTAGCCAACCATCTGCGCCGCCACTTGGATGGCGTATCTGAGGCTGCCTAGGTTGGCCTGGCCGGTGCCGGCGAGTTCCAGGGCGGTGCCGTGGTCTACCGAGGTGCGGATGATGGGCAGGCCGAGGGTGATGTTGACCGCCTGGCCAAAACCCAGGTGTTTGAGCACCGGCAGGCCCTGGTCGTGGTACATCGCCAGCACGGCATCGGCTTGCTCCAGGGATTTGGGGGTGAAGGCGGTGTCTGCCGGCACCGGGCCGATCAGGCGCAGGCCTTCACTGCGCAGTCTTGCCAGCAGGGGTTCGATGATCTCGATCTCCTCGCGGCCGAGGTGACCGGATTCGCCCGCATGGGGATTGAGACCGCAGACGAGAATGCGTGGCTCGGTGAGGTGAAAGCGCTGGCGCAAATCCTGCCAGAGGCTGCGGATGATGCGCTCCAGCAGGTCCGGGGTGATAGCGGCGCTGATCTGGCTCAGGGGCAGATGGGTGGTGGCCAGGGCCACACGCAGGCCGGGGGTGGCGAGCATCATCACCGGCTGGCCGCCGGTGCGCTCGGCGATGTATTCGGTGTGGCCGCTAAAGGGGATGCCCGCCGCATTGATGTTGCCCTTGTGCACCGGGCCGGTGATCAGAGCGGCGGCCTCGCCGCTCAAGCACAGGTCAATTGCTTGATCGAGACAGGCCAGCACATAGCCCGCCGCGGCGGGATCGAGCCGACCCGGCTGCACCGGCCGCGCCAGGGGTATATCCAGCACCTCGAGGGTGCCAGATTCAAAGCATCCGGGCTGATCGGCAGCGTAAGGGACCAGCCGGATGTCGAGCCCAAGCAGGGCGGCGCGCTGACTGAGCATCTGCCGATCCGCCAACACCAGCAGACGCTTTGAGCGGGGCTCAGCGGCCAGTTGCAGGCAGAGGTCCGGGCCGATACCGGCCGGCTCACCCGGGGTCAGGAGCAGGGGGGCTTGGGTCATGGAGCCTCGTGAAATTTGGGGAGTTTGGGGCGAGGGGCTTAACCGCCTAACGCTTTTGGGGCGGACAGCATCACCCCAGAACATGAAACTACTCCTAATCGATGGGACGCAGAGGACGCAGAGGACGCAAAGAAGCGCAAAGGACGCAGAGAAGGAAGAAGTAGCCCGGATGGAGTGAAACGGAATCCGGGGTTGCTGTTAGACATGGCTACCCCGTTGCACCTCCGAGCCAG
>JADGBD010000406.1:1643-2164 GCA_015231665.1 Gammaproteobacteria bacterium | reverse complement strand
CCCTGGAGGCCAATCCCGGTGCGGCGGATGCCGAGCATTTTCGCGGCTATCGCGCCGCTGGGGTCAATCGCCTGTCGATTGGGGTGCAGAGCCTGAATGACCTCAGCCTGCAGCGCATCGGTCGGGTGCATGATCGGGCCCAGGCCCTGGCGGCGATCGAGATGGCGCGGACGGCAGGCTTCGACAACCTCAATCTGGATCTGATGTACGGACTGCCGGGGCAAAGCCTGGAGCAGGCCCTGGCTGATCTGGATCAGGCCCTGGCGCAAGGGTCAGAGCACCTGTCCTGGTACCAGCTGACCCTGGAGCCGAACACCCCTTTTCACGCCAGCCCGCCGGCGCTGCCGGAGGATGACGACCTTGCTGAGATCCAGGAGCAGGGGCAGCAACGCCTGACCCAGGCCGGTCTGCAGCAATACGAGGTATCCGCCTACGCCCGCCCCGGGCGGCAGTCAGGCCATAACCTGAACTACTGGCAGTTTGGCGATTATCTGGGCATAGGTGCCGGTGCCCACGGCAAG
>JADGBD010000406.1:0-1478 GCA_015231665.1 Gammaproteobacteria bacterium | reverse complement strand
TTCAGCCAAACCACCGGCTTGGCTCTGGAACGGATTCAGCCCCAACTGGAGCAAGCCCGCAGCCGGGGCCTGCTGCAGCCGCAAAGCCAGCGCCTGCAAGCCAGCGAGCTGGGCTGGCGCTTCCTCAATGACCTGATCGGAATCTTCGCCAATGCCCCTTGAGCCCGCCTACCGACCCGTATCCTGCGCGCTGCACTCGGAACTGGAGCTGGCCATCATGCGCCAAACCCGTCTGCGCCTGAGCACCGCCAAGGGCGAGATCAGCGGACGCCCGCTGGACCTGCTCATCCGCGAAGGCGCCGAGTACCTGCTGCTGCAAGACGATCATGGCCAGGAGCACAGCCTGCGGTTGGATCAGATTCAGCTCACAGAGATAGGCGCCCAATAGGCCTGCAAAGACCCAAAGCTAACGCAGACAGAGTCAAGAAAAAACGCTGGCTGAGCAGAGCCGAAGCCAGCCCGCCAAAGTGGCCCCACATCGGGCTGCCGATCAGGGGCCGCGCAGAATGAGTTGGCTGAATTGACCGCTGAAGTCATTTAGCAGTCGCTGCAGCTGGGCCTTTTGCTGGCCTTGTGGGTCGGCTGGGGGCGGGTTGAGTTGTTGCAGGGCCAGGTTGTTTACCCCGGCCTGGTGGAGGGCTTGGAGCAGGCGGGGCAGGCGTTCTTGCTCGAACAGGCTGGGGTCCAGGGTGATACGGATTTCGTGGGCGCTTGGGCTGGCGAGCAGTAGCTGGAGACTGACCCAGGCGGCCTTGCCGCTTCGAGGCGTAGTAGTGAGAGCGGGGTAGTCCTGCGGCAGGGCCTTGATGTCCAGACCGACCCAGTTAAGGTGAGGCAGAGCGGCGGCGAGACGCTCGGGGTAGCAACCGGCGCTGTGCAGGCCGGTTTTGAAGCCCATGGCTTGGATGGATTGCAGGGCTTGAACCAGGCTTGGCTGCAGGGTCGGCTCGCCGCCAGAAAAGACTACGGCATCGAGCAGGCCGCGGCGTTGCTGCAGAAAGGCTTCCAGCTGGGGCCAATCCATGTAGACCTCGGCTTGGCGGGATTGCAGCTCGGGGTTGTGGCAGTAGCCGCAGCGCCAGGGACAGCCCTGGAGAAAGACCACGGCAGCCAGTTCGCCGGGGTAGTCGATGCTGGAAAAGGCTTGCAGGCCGCCGATGTGGATTGTTGGGGACATCTAATAGGATCGCAATGTTCAGCTGATGTCAGTGTCGTGATGCTGGGTAGGAGCGAGCTCAGCACGCGATGGGCGCTGCATGGTTGTGCTTCGGCTGGCTGTGGTGGCCTGCGCAGCACCATCGCGACCAAGGTCGCTCCTACGGGTTTTGGCGCTGCGCCCTATTGCTGGCCTGCCCATCGGCGCCGTAGGAGCGAGCTCTGCTCGCGATAGGCGCTGCGTGGTTGTGCCTCGGCTGGCTATGTTGGCCTGCGCAGCGCTGTCGCGACCAAGGTCGCTCCTACGGGTTTTGGCGCTGCGC
>JADGBD010000405.1 GCA_015231665.1 Gammaproteobacteria bacterium | reverse complement strand
TTTGAAGGTGGTGGCGCTGTACAGCGGGCTATGCGGCGAGCCCTGGGGATCGTCCAATTCACCGGCATGGACGCAGCGGGTGGCAAGTTCGGTCATTGGTGCTCTCCTCTGATGGGGGGTAGGGGTTCCAGACCCGGCTGAATCCGGGCCAGTTATTCCTCAGTCTGCTTTGCGCCCTTTGCGCTGCTTTGCGTGCTTTGCGATCCGGTTTTCGGATTCAGCCGGGCCTGTGTCTTCCAGCAGCGGGGGTTCAGGCTTGCCCAGCACCCGGGCGAGGAGCTGGCGCGAGCGTTGAGCGATCCACTTTTTCGACAGGCGTTGCTCGGCAAACAGCAGCTTGTCGCTGGCTTCTATGTCGCGATAAAGCAGGTGCTCGGCCTGGGGGGCGAAGGGGCGGGTGCTGACCCGGGCGATGCGGCCGAGGTTGACGCCACGGCCATCGTCGAGCAATAGCAGATGCGGCAGGATGCCTCTGGAGGGGTCAGGGCGCGGATAGTCCAGCACCGCCAGCAGCTCAAAGGCCTCACCGGTCACCGACACCCCCAGGTTGACCTTGCCGCCGTGGAGCTCGATCAGATAGATGCGCTGGCCAATGGCACTCCGCAGACGCTCAATCTGCGCGGCATAGTCGGCGCTGGGCCAGAGTTCATCCATGCTCAGCTCACCCAAGGATCATGGAGCAGACAGCACCGCCCCGAAACACGAAACATCGCTTATCCGCTTCGGGAATCGGGACTAGGGATTCGGAAGTTGCCAGGGATGTTTTATTGGAACAGCTTTGCCAGGCGCGGATCAGGGCGGCGGCGGCTTGGTCGATCTCATTGGTTGCGCTGTACTGCATGAGTACTCTCTCCTCGGGCAAGCCGGCCGTCCCTCACTCCCAGGCATGCGGGGCAGGGGGCCGATACCGAAGCATTGCTGAGTTACAGGGTTAATCAAGTCATAATAGCTTTCACAGGATAAATGATAAGGGCCTTGCTGACCCTCAGATGATCAGGGTATTGACGATGATGTAGGTGGCCACCAGCACGCCGCCATAGATGGCGGCAATGCCCTCGGCATAGCCCGCGTAGAGGTTGCAGCGACCACCGGGCGGCCGCTGGGAAATAACCGCGCCATCTTCTACATCTGGCCGGGGATATTGATGTCGAACACCACCTTGCCCTCGCTCAGGTCCTTGAGGGCGTGGCTGTTGTCCGCGCTCAGAAGAGGACTGGAAAGGCTGAACAGGCAAAGGGCGAAAAATGCCAAACGTAGGGCAGGGACAAATGGGTACATGGGAGACTCCTCGGTGTAATGGGTGAAATGCCGGGCTTCAGGGCTTGGGGCCCTGCCCGTGTTAGAATGCCTTGAACAATTGCAACTCAACTATTCAAGAGATTAATTGAATAGTAAGCGGGGGCTTTCTCTGATGTCAACGGATAATTTCAAGCGCGACCTCTTCGACCAATTCGCCCGCCTGGGCAAGGCCCTGAGCAATGGTCACCGGCTGGAGATCCTCGAATTTCTTGCCCAGTGCGACTACAACGTCGATAGCCTCGCGCGCCTCACCGGCCTGAGCCTGGCGAATACCTCGCAACACCTGCAGCAGCTGCGTCAGGCCGGGCTGGTGCGCGGCCGCAAGGAGGGCCTGCATGTGTTCTACCAGCTCGCCGACCCCGAGGTGATCGAGCTGATGAGCGTGCAGCGGCGGGTGGCGGAGCGTAATCTGGCGGAGGTGGATCGGCTGGTGAACAGCTATCTGCGGGTGAAGGACGATCTGGAGCCCATCCCCGCCGAGGAACTGCTGCAGCGCGCGCGGGATGGGCTGGTGACGGTGCTGGACGTGCGCCCGCCGGAGGAATACGCCGCCGGCCACCTGCCGGGAGCGATCAACATCAGCCTGGCGGACCTGGAGCAGCTGCAGCTGAACCCGGATGCCGAGATCGTCGCCTACTGCCGCGGACCCTACTGCGTGCTGGCCTACAGCGCGGTGGAAAAGCTGCGGCAAAGAGGCCTCAAGGCCCGGCGTCTGGCCGATGGCTACCCGGAATGGAAGGATGCCGGCCTGCCGGTGGAGCAGGCCTGAGGCTGAGGGGGCGAGCACCACCCCAGAACATGAAACTTCTCCTAAATCGATGGGACGCAGAGGACGCAAAGGAGCGCAAAGGACGCAGAGAAGAATGAG
>JADGBD010000404.1:488-2170 GCA_015231665.1 Gammaproteobacteria bacterium | reverse complement strand
TCGACTCTGGCCTCCTGCTTCGTCCTACCTCCTGCATCCTTGCAGTCGTCTCCCCGGAGGGGCGCAGGGCTTTATGCTCTGACTTAGTTACCTCACAGAAACAACCAACTTTATAACTCTGCGATCTCCGCGCTGCTCTGCGTCCTCTGCGTCCCTTCAGGGCAATCCAAGCAACTGCGCGGTTTCGAACAGGGGCAGGCCCATGACACCGGAGTAGCTGCCCTCCAGACGCTGGATAAAGACCGCACCCAGGCCTTGAATGGCGTAGCCGCCAGCCTTGTCCGCCGGCTCGCCGCTGGCCCAGTAGGCGGCGATTTCCTCCGCGCTGAGGGAACGAAACCAGACCCGGCTTTGGCTCAGGCGCCAGTCCAGCCCGGCAGGGCCAGCCAGGGCGACGGCGCTGAGCACCTCATGGCTGCGGCCGGCAAGCGATCCCAGCATGGCGGCGGCATCGGCCTGATCCCGCGGCTTACCGAGGATGACGCCATCCAAAATCACATCCGTATCCGCCCCCAGCACCCGGGCCTGGGGCTCCTGCAGCTGCGCCTGCACCGCCAGGGCCTTGGTCTTGGCCATGCGCAGGACGAAATCCGCAGCAAGCTCGCCGGGTTTGGGGGTCTCGTCAATGTGCGCCGGGCAGACCTCAAAGCGCAGGCCGATCTGGCGCAGCAATTCCTGCCGGCGCGGCGATGCCGAGGCGAGATAGAGTCTGGAATCAGCCACGGTGGTAGGGGTGATGCTGCAGAATGCTCCAGGCGCGATACAGCTGTTCGGCCAGCAGCACTCGCACCAGGGGGTGCGGCAGGGTCAGCGGGGACAGGGACCAGAGCTCATCGGCGCTGGCCCGGCAGGTAGCGTCCAGACCATCGGCACCGCCCACCAGCAGGGCCAGGTCGCTGCCCTGCTGGAGCCAGTCAGCCAAGCGCGCGGAGAGCTGATCGGTGCTCCAGGTCTTGCCCTGCACCTCCAGAGCGATGACCCGGCTGCCCTTGGGGATGGCGGCGCGGATGCGCTCGGCCTCGTCACGCATCAAGCGGGGGATGTCCGGATTCTTGCTGCGCTTGGCCGGGGCGATCTCGATCAGGTTAAGGCGACACTCAGCGGGCAGGCGCTTGGCATATTCGACATAGCCCTGCTCAACCCAGGCGGGCATGCGATTGCCGACAGCGATGAGATGAATCAGCATGATTAGGCTAAGACCTGAGAAGCCGCCAACAAAAAAGGCGGCAGAACCTGGATTCTGCCGCCTTCAGTGCAGGCTCCTAACGTCAGCCAAGCATACCCTGGACGAAGGCGGCGCTCATCTGGCCGCCTTGGGCCATCATCGCGGTACCGGATTGCTGCAGGATCTGCATACTGGCCATGCGTGCGGTTTCGCGAGCGTAATCGGCATCCATGATCCGCCCCTGGGCCACTGCCTGGGCCTCGGCCTGGCTCTGCAGGCTGGCGGCGGTCATATCAAGACGGTTGGCGCTAGCACCAATGTCGGCACGAGTGGAGGCGAGCTGATCCATCGCTCCCTGCAAGGAACCGATGGCGGCACTGGCATCGGCGGCTGAGCCAATGCCGAAGCTGGAGTCAAGCACAGCACCCATGCTGCCGGCGGGGTCGGCTAGGTTGCTGGTGGGAATGCCCATGGTGTCGCCCTGATTGGCGCCGGACTGGATATTGATCGAACCTTC
>JADGBD010000404.1:0-478 GCA_015231665.1 Gammaproteobacteria bacterium | reverse complement strand
GGCCGGCCGTTGAACTCGGCGCGGCCGAGGGTATCACTGACCTCGGTCTGCAGCTGGCTGAACTCTTTCTGCATCAGGGCACGGTCGCTGTCGCTGTAGAGGCCGTTGGCCGACTGCACCGCCAGCTCCTGCATACGCATCAGGCTGTCATTGAGATTGCCGGCATAGGCGTCGGCAACGTTCATCACCGAACTGGCGTCCATGACGTTGCGCTCGGCCATGTCCATGCCCCGCAGCTGGGAGAGCATGCGCTCGGCAATGGCCAGACCGGCGGCGTCATCTTTAGCTTGGTTGATGCGCTGACCGGAGGACAGTCGCTGCATCACCTCCTGCATCTGGGTATTGGTCTTGCCCAGGCGATTTTGCAGCGGCGCGGTAAACAGCTCGGAATTGGCGGAAACACTGGCGACCATGGGGTACCTCTGCGGAATGTGCGTCTCTTGATGGCCTAAGCATAGCAATTTTTTCCGCGATCTTC
>JADGBD010000403.1 GCA_015231665.1 Gammaproteobacteria bacterium | reverse complement strand
GGTGAAAACCGCCATGTTCGCCTCCGATCCCAACTGGGGGCGGATTCTCGCCGCGGTGGGTCGCTCCGGGCTGGCCGATCTGGAGGTCGAGCGCATCTCCATCTGGCTCGGCGAGGTGCTCATCGTCAGCGGCGGTGGGCGTGATCCCGGTTACCGCGAAGAGCTGGGCCAGGCGGTGATGGATCAGGCGGAGATCCCGGTGCGCATCGACCTAGGCCGCGGCAATCAGGAGGCGACGGTGCTGACCTGCGATTTCTCCTTCGATTACGTCAAGATCAACGCCGAATACCGCAGTTGAGCGGGGCGGCCATGCGTATCCCGGTGGCGGTGGCGCTGATCGAGGATCAGCAGGGCCGGGTGCTGCTGTCCAAGCGCCATGCCCATCTGCATCAGGGCGGGCTTTGGGAGTTTCCCGGCGGCAAGCTGGAGCCGGGCGAGAGCCCCGAGCAGGGCCTGCGCCGGGAGATCGCCGAGGAACTGGGGCTGGAGGTGCGGGCGCAGCGGCCGCTGATCCAGATTCGCCACGACTATGCCGATCGCCAGGTGCTGCTGGATGTCTGGCGGGTGCTCGACTGGCGCGGTGAGCCCCGCGGCCTGGAGGGTCAGGAGCTGGCCTGGGTGGAGCCGAGCGCGCTGCAGGACTATCCCCTGCCGGCGGCGGACCGGCCCATAGTCACCGCCCTGCGCCTGCCGGATCGCTATCTCATCGCCACCCCCGCCACCCCGGATGCCACGGCCTTCAGCCAGCGCCTGCGCCAGGCACTGAGCAACGGCATTCTTCTGGTGCAGTTTCGCCCGCCGAACCAGGCGCAGACGCTGCTGGGCCTGTCCAGGGAGATGTGCCAGGAATTCGGTGCCCAGTTGCTGGTAAACAGCGGGTTAGAACTGGACCTGGCTGAATTCAAGCAGGCCGAACTGGGACTGCATCTCAAATCCGCTGACCTGATGCGGTTGCAGCGCCGACCCGATGTGGCCGGGCTGGTGGCGGCCTCCTGCCACGATCCCGCCCAGCTGCGCCGCGCCGCTGAGCTGGGGCTGGATTTTGCCGTGCTCTCGCCGGTGCTGCCCACCACCAGCCATGCCGATGCCCGCCCCCTGGGCTGGGCCCAATTTGCCCAGTGGGTCGCCGAGGCCCAGCTGCCGGTGTATGCCCTGGGCGGGGTCGGCGAGCTGCCACCGACGCAGGCCTGGGCACACGGCGCTCAGGGCATTGCCGGCATCCGTGGGCTTTGGTGAGATGAAGCGAAACCGCCAATGAATCTGGGACGCAGCAACTGGCTATGGATTTTTTTCTTCATCATCAGCGCCGGCCTGGTGCTGAGCTACAGCTTTGTCGGCAAATTCAATCTGGCCAACAAGCAGCAGACCCGCGCCGATTCCATCATCCTGCTCTGGCCGGAGGAAGATTGCGCCCCCCTCAAGGCCCCCTGCGCCGCCTTTGCCAAAGACAAGGCCCTGGTGTTGCGCCCCTATGCCAAGGGTCGGGGCCAGAAGCGGCAGGTCCGCGTCCACCTGCGTACTCTGGGGCTGGAAGCGGCCAAGCCCCTGGAGCCTGAGGCGGTCTGGCTGGACAAAAGCGGCAGCCCCCTCGGCCAAAAGGTGCGCTTGCAGCAGGGCAAAAAAGACAGCTTTGGCGCGGATCTGCCGCTGCAGGCTCAGGCCGAAGCCCTGCGCCTCTCGGTTCTCCACCAGGGGCACCTGCTGGTGGCCGACATGCCCCTGAGCGCTAAACCCAAGCCAGTGAAAAGTGTTCAGCTTGAACCGGAATGACCGTTCAGATTGAACCAGAATGTGTGTTCAGGTTGGAGTGGAATATGCACTGATGTCGTCGGCATAACAGAGAAAATAGGTTCATGAGAATGTTACCAAGGAGCTGGCCGACTGCCACAAGGCGCGCTTCGAGTTCTGCTGGGAGGATCAGTTTGCTCTCAGCCTCGATCCCGAGCGGGCGCGCAGCTTCCACGATGAAACCCTTCCCCACGAGGCCCACAAGGTCGCCCACTTCTACTCCATGTGCGGTCCGAAGTTCTGCTCAATGAAGATTTTCCAGGAGGTACGGGCATACGCGGAAAAGGGCATGGATGAGGTGTCCAGGCAGTTCAAGGCCTCCGGGACAGAAATCTACAAGGAGTTGTAAGTCCCCTTTCGCGCCCCCTGCTGGTTGCCCCTAG
>JADGBD010000402.1 GCA_015231665.1 Gammaproteobacteria bacterium | reverse complement strand
CATGGTTCAGCAACAGGGGACCGCAGTGAATCAGCGGCGAGGTCCAGCCGCTGGAGCGCCGCAGCAACGCGGCAAGGCGGGCGAGCAATTCCTGCAGATTGAACGGCTTGACCAGATAGTCATCGGCACCGGCTTCCAGCCCCTCCACCTTGTCGCGCCAGCTATCCCGCGCGGTCAGGATGAGGATCGGAAAGGTCTTGCCCGCCGCCCGCAGGTGCTTGACCAGGGCGATCCCGGACATCTTTGGCAGGCCCAGATCGACCACCGCCAGGTCCACCGGCAACTCCCGCCCCAAATACAGACCCTCTTCGCCGTCATGGGCCAGATCCACCACATGCCCACGCGCCTGCAGTTGAGCCTGCAACTGCCGACTCAACTCCGGCTCATCCTCGATTAGCAACAACCTCATGGGCGGTTCTCGTTTAGTTCTGCCTGCCACGAGCGGGCTCGGAGCCGCCGTTAGCCTTGATCTGGAACAGGCGCACCTGACCCGAGGGGGTCAGCACCCGAATCTGGTGGACATTATTCTGGGTCTGCGCCGAAACCACCCGGCCACCGCTTTGCGCTCGCACTTGTGCCACCGCCTGATCCAGGCTCATGGCGGCAACCGGCAGGGCCAGCCCCGCCAGCAGACCGGCCAGCAGCAGCGCCGGCAGGAGTCGTATCAATTTGCCTCTTAGCCTCATCATCGGCCTCTCGTCCTCAGTTGTTTGCCTCAACAGCCACATCATAGCCCAGTAGTGAGCATAGCCCAGGCCGGTGAACCCAGAATGAATCCCAGCTGAACCTGAACTGAATACCAAGGCTTTCCTCAGCGCGGTTGATTGACTAAAGTGGCAACAAATCCCAGGAGGACAAAACCATGCGTCACATCTGCTTGCTGTTGCTGTTATCTAGCCTGGTCTGCAACGCCCAGGCCGAGCAGGAGCGGGTGGGTGACTGGCAATTCGACACCCGCTCGGTCAACGGCAGCTACAGTGCCAGCAGCAGCTCGGCCAGCGGTCTGTTCGGTGACAGCCGTCTGGTGCTCAGCGCCAGCCCGCAGAAACAGGGGCCCTGCCAAGTGCAACTGGGCTACAGCCTGTTCGGCCCCTACGCCATCAGCCTCAAGGGCCGCAGCCTGCTCGCCCGGGTCGATCGCGATAGCCTGCGCCAGGTCAAATTCAGCAGCGAACAGAGCGGCCGCACCCGCGATGGGGTCAAGTTTACTACCGGCTTCATTGACCTGGACGATCGCGCCGCCCAGGAACTGGTGGTAGAGATGCTCGAAGGCAAGTGGCTGCGCCTGCGTCTGGACGAGAAAAGCCCCATCGACCGCTTTCCCCTCTACGGCTTCAGCCGCGCCGCCCGAGCGACCCTGTACTTCTGCAAAACCCCCAACGCCAAAGACCGCTATCCCCTGGATGTTCTGCTGAAAAAGCAGGATGACGCGGATTATTTCTAAGACGCTGATGCATATTAGCCAAACCGGCACAGCTCGCGCAGCAGCGCGGTGGCGAAGCTGCCGGGTGGCAGGGCGAAGCTCAGCAGCAAATCATCCCCCTGCCAGCTCCAGCTGAGATTCTGCGCCCGGCAGCGAAGCGCACGCCGCTCGCTGGCCAGGCGTTGGCGCTGCAAGCCCTGGGCCCATAGGGTCTGTTCTGCCAGCACCTCGGTCTCCAACTGCCCCGCCTGCAGCCGCGGCCGCGGCTCGCCGCCACCGTAGAGCGGCCCGGTGGGGCACAAGCCTCCCGCCGCACAGCGCTGAATCAGCCCATCATCCACCTGGGCGATGGGGAAACACCGGGCGGATTCGGCCTCCTCCAGCAGATCACCCTCCAACGGCCGGTTCCAGCTAGCCTGCTCCACCCGCCGCGCCAGCACCAGATTGAACAGAAAGGCACGCACCGCCGAGAGATAAAAGCCCTGCTCCTTGCGCTGCGGCTTGAGCTCGCCACTGAACCAGCGCCGGGCGGCGCTGAGATTGCCGTTGTCGATGCCAAAGCGCTGCTCGCCAAAATAATTGGGGAACCCATGCTGGCTGATCTGCTGCAGAATCTGCTCCGCCAGGGCTTGATCGCCGCTGAACTGACGCAGACGGATGAGGAAGCGATTGGCCTGATGATCACCCCGACGCAAGCGCTGCGGATGACGGCTTTGCTGGAGGATGCGCACCTCGGCGGAATCCAGTCT
>JADGBD010000401.1 GCA_015231665.1 Gammaproteobacteria bacterium | reverse complement strand
GGCGCCTTCTCCCAGCCCTTGTACTTTTCCATGGCCACCTTGACGTGGTGATAATCCACCAGGTCGTTGGCAACAAACTCGGGATCGAGCTTCTTGATGAAGGTGGTGTCACCGCCCACCAGGGTTTCGGTCATTGCCTGCACGATCAGCTTGGTCGCTGAAGGATAAGGATAGGGGGAGAAGTCGATGCGGCCGTTCTGGAACTCGGCCTTGTGGCGAATGGCGTGGGGCTTGGCGTAGTCGGCCTCGTCGTAATAGGTCATGGCCCTTACCACCGCCTTGCCCGGCATCGGCAGATAGCCCTTGCCGTCCTTCGACATCATCATCGCCACTTCTTCCTTGTGCTCCTGGGCGTAAACCTCGGCGCGGACAATGGCGTTCATCACCTTCTGGGTCCATTCCGGCTTGGCCTTGACCGTGTCCTCGTTCATGCAGACCACGCAGCAGGGGTGGTTCTTCCACATGTCGCCGGTGAAGCGCAGCATCTTGCCGCCGGCCTTGAGTTCGCCGAAGGCATTGAAGGGTTCGGCGACGATGAAGGCGTCGATCTTCTTCGCTGCCAGCGCCGGCGGCATGTCCGGCGGGGGCATGATCATCAGGTTGACCTCGTCCTTGGCCAGAGGCGCGCTCTGATCCTTGATCACCGGCTTGAGGCCGGCACTGCGCAGGCCCATCTGCAGGACGATGTTGTGCATCGAATACCAGTAGGGCACGGCAATGTGCATGCCGCCGAGATCCTTGAAGTCCTCGGCGCCGGTATGCTTGCCGACCACCAGGGCCGAGCCGTTGATGTGGGCCCAGGACATGACCTTGACCGGGAAGTTGTTGTTGTAGCGCATCCACACCGGGATCGGCTTGAGGAGGTGCACCAGGTTGAACTTGCCGGCAGCAAAGCCTTCCACCAGCGGCGACCAGCCGCGGATCAGGGTCGGCGCTTCGGTCTTGAGGCCTACCTCTTCGAAAAAGCCCATGCCGTGGGCGACCAACAGGGCAGTGGCATCGGTGATGGGCAGATAGCCGATGCGCACCACTTCATCATCCGGTGGGGTGACATTGGCCAAGCCCAGTCCCGGCAGGCTCATGCCTGCCGCCAGACCGCCCATGGCGAGCATGTCGAGGACAAAGTCGCGCCGGCTCATTTCGTGCCGGGTCAGGTAATCGAGTTCGTTGTCATTCATGGTATTCATGGCAGGCTCCAGAATTAGAGAAGAGATGGGATGGGAATTCAGGCAGCCTCGGCGGTTGCCAAGGCCTCGGTTTGCATTTCGGCATCTGCTGCGGCGGGTTTGTCATCCCCCGGCCCCACCAGTTGTTCAAACAGGGCCATCAGCTGGCGCCGCTTCTGGCTGTATTCGACGGCGCTACGATTGCGCGGATAGGGCAGATCCACCGCCATCTCACCGACAATGCGGCCGGGGTTGGCCGACATGATCAGCACTCGGTCGGCCATGGCCACCGCCTCGTCGATATCGTGGGTCACCAGCACCAGGGTCAGGTCCTCGCGGCTGGCAATGTCGCTCACCTCGTCCTGCAGGGAGCCGCGGGTGAAGGCGTCCAGCGCCGAGAAGGGCTCGTCCAGCAGCAGCACCTCGGGCGAGGTGGCCAAGGAGCGCGCCAGGGCCACCCGCTGCTGCTGACCGCCGGAGAGGCTCTGCACTCGGGCATCGGCCTTGTCGCTCAGCCCCACCAAGGCAAGCAGGCGGTCGATCTTGGCGGGGTCCTTGACGCCGGCAAACAGAAGGCCCAGCTCGGTGTTCTGGCGCACGTTCATCCAGGGATAGAGGGAAGGCTTCTGAAACATCATGTTCCACTTGGCGCTGGGCTTGCTGACCTGATGACCGTGGATGCGCACACAGCCCTCGGAGGGCAACAGCAGCCCCGCCATCATGTGCAGCAGGGTGGATTTGCCGCAGCCGCTGCGGCCGATCAGGGCGATCTTCTCCCCCGGCCGAATGTTCAGGTCTATATCCAGCAGGGTGGGCGCCGCCTGCCCCTTGAACCTGTGAGTGATGAAATCAACGCGAATACTGGCAGCCATGACATTTCCGAAAGTGTGGATTCTGTCCCTGGCTGGAGCAGGGATCGTGCCATGATTATTTTATGCATTAAATCAGCAAGATAGACGTATACAGTATTTCAGCATAGGCTAATACGTCCGACATTGTCGACTTTGTCGGACAATCCGAA
>JADGBD010000400.1 GCA_015231665.1 Gammaproteobacteria bacterium | reverse complement strand
TCCCCTCTGGACCCCGGTACGCGAGGTTCTTGCCGAGGACATCGCCAAGCTCAGCGGTCTGACCCCTCCTGACTATGTGGGACTGTCCGCGCGGCTGGCGGGACTGGCCAAGCAGGTGGCGCAGCTGCAGGTGAAGGCGGCGCTGCTGAACCGGCCGGCCCAGTCGAGCGAGGAGGGCGGGCAGAAGCCGATGGATTGGAACCAGATCATCGCCGATGGCTGGCAGGGTTTCAGATCCCTGGTGGTGGTGCGCCGGCATGACCAGCCCCTGGCGGCGATGCTGCCGCCGGAGCAGCGCTTCTTCCTCAGTCAGAACCTGCGTTTGCAGCTGGAATCCGCCCGTCTGGCCCTGCTGCGGCGGGATCAGGCCCTCTATGACGGCGCCCTGCAAAGCGCCAGCGACTGGCTGCAGGAATTCTTCGAAACCGAAGATGGCGCCACCCAGGCCATGTCCCAGGAGTTGCAGCAACTGCGCCAAATTCGCGTGCGCATGGAGATGCCGGATGTTTCTGGCGCGCTGGTGGTACTCAAGCAGCAGGAAGAGCAATCCCGTCTGGCTACGGAGGCTGAGCAATGAGGACGCTGTTTGTCTTCCTGGCGGTCATGCTCGTCAGCGTCGCCCTGACCCTGCTGTTGCGCGAGGAAAATGGCTACTTCCTCCTGGGTTACGGCGTCTGGACCATTGAGGGCAGTCTGGCTCTGTTTGTGCTCAGCGTGCTGGGGCTGTTTTTTATCGCCTATGGCTTGATCCGCGGCCTTGCCGGGCTCTGGTCGGCGCCGGCGAGCGTGCGCGATTGGCGAGTGCAGCGGCAGCTGCGCCGCGCCCGCCTGTCCCTGACCAAGGGCCTGATCGAACTGGCCGAGGGCAACTGGCAGGCGGCGGAAAAAGACCTGCTGCGCCATGCCGAGCACTCGGACATGCCGGTGATCAACTACCTCGCCGCCGCCCGGGTGGCCCAGCGCCAGGGGGCGGAGGAACGCCGCGATGAGTACTTGCGCCTGGCCCACGAGAGCCTGCCCACGGCGGATCTGGCGGTGGGGCTGATTCAGGCCGAGCTGCACCTGAGCCATCAGCAGCGGGAACAGGCCCTGGCCACCTTGAATCATCTCAACAGCACGGCGCCGGGACAGCCCCAGGTGCTGCGCCTGCACAGCCAGGTGCTGCTCCAGCTCAAGGACTGGCCGGCGATGGTGGAACTGCTGCCGAGCCTGCGCAAGCACAAGGTCCTCGAAAGCACCGAATTCTATCGCCTGGAGGTGCAGCTGCAGCGCTACTTGCTGGAGCAGGTAGCCGGCCGCGGTGGCAAAGGCCCGCTGCGCCATGTCTGGGAAAATATGTCACGCACCCTGCAGCGCGAGCCCGAGCTGGTGGCCCTCTATGTCCAACTGCAACTGGCTGCCGGCAGCGGCGAGGAGATGGAGCGTCTGCTGCGTGATGCCCTGGAGCAGGAATGGGACGAGCGTCTGGTGGGCCTCTACGGTCGCCTGCCCAGTGCTGAACCCCTCAAGCTCCTGGCGCAGGGTGAAAATTGGCTGCAGCAGCGCCCGCGTGACCCCGTGCTGCTGCTGGCGCTGGGTCGGCTGGCCCTGCGCGGTCGTCTCTGGGGCAAGGCCAGGACCTATCTGGAGGCCTGCATCGGCCTGACCGAATCCGCCGAAGCCTACCGCGAGCTGGGCAGCCTGCTTGAGGGCCTGGACGAGCAGGAAGCGGCACGCAATTGTTACCGCAAGGGCCTTGAACTGGCCACCCAGGGCAGCTCCCTCAGCCCCCTGCCGGCACCGACCAAGCTCGGCGGCAGCCTGGAAGCCCGGCCTGAAGCGGCCACCGCCGTGGCGGTCGAGGCGTAGTCAGCCGTCAGCGGCCAGCTTTCAGCTGCCAGCTGTTAGCTGTGCCAGAGCAATCTGGAAGGCCCGAGCGCCTGCTCGGTTCTACTGTGAAACATGGGTGGCAACTCATGGGTCCCGAGTCCCGTTACGGGGTGGCCCACACCTATCTGAGCTAGCTGTGGGGTCGCTGCATGAAGCTTAGACCTCCCGCCACCAACGGTGGGGATAGTCCCGCCGCTGGTCTGTTACCGGCAGATGGCTAAAACCATGACTGCTGAAGAAACCCACCGCATCGGCCTGGGCCTTGACCAACAGGCCGTTCATGCCCAGTTCGGCCACCCGCTGCATCAACTCCACCACC
>JADGBD010000041.1:3043-11324 GCA_015231665.1 Gammaproteobacteria bacterium | reverse complement strand
AATTAATGTTGCCGTATGATCTGATAGCGAGCGAACTTCTCAATCGTCACGCTGGTCTAGTAAAATAACAACGCGTACATGTTGATTTTCAATTGGCTTGTAATCTTCTGGTATTTTTAGGATGCCGTTTTGCAAGTCGGCTTCAAATTCAATTGCGTACATTGTTGCTCCTCATGAGGCCAGCGCGGCAGTGATCGCCTTTTGTTGTGAGTTCATTGCGCCGCCAGTATGTCTTCAGCAAACACTTGATCCCAGTCGATGCTGATGCCAAGGCTTTCGGCGCTGATCTGGCCCGTTGCAGCGAGGATCTGGGCGGGGCCGAAGCCTTGGTTGGTGCGGCGGTAGATGGTTAGCACCCGGTCTGTGGGGTGGATCAGCCAGTATTCGGCGACGCCGTGGCGGGCGTAGAGGTCGCGCTTGACGGTCTGATCCTTGACCGCGGTGCTGCTGGAGAGGACTTCGATGATCCAGTCCGGGGCGCCGCGGCCGCCTTTTTCGTCGAGGCGGCTGGGGTTGCAGAAGATGGCAAGGTCCGGCTGGACCACGGTTTGGGTCAGTTCATCGCTCTCGCCCTGTTCCGGCAAGCGCACATCGAAGGGGGCGATAAAGACCTGACAGGGGTTGCCACGCAGGGCGGTTTTGATCTGCACGAAGAGCTCGCCTGCAATCTGTTGGTGCTGGCGGCTGGGGGCAGGGCACATATTCCAGGCCTGGCCGTCGATCAGTTCCCAGCGCTCGCCTTCGGGCCAGCTGCAGTAGTCGGCATAGGTGAAGCGCGGTTCGGGTTTGAGGGCGGGCAGTGTCATCTTGCTCTCCAATCCAGTGGCTCTGTGTGTCCAAGCATTGAGGAAAAGTGCTGAAAAGGCAAGTGGCTGGCGAGTATTGCCCCATGCAACCTTTCTGGGTTCTAACCTCGCCGGTGGTTCGGGCGGTTGTCCTAGAGCTTTACTGTGAAACATCCGTGGCAACTCACGAGTCCCGAGTCCCTGGATTTGGCGTTGGATTGGGCTGTTGCTAGAATCACCGGCAGTTATCCGCCGGTCTCATCCAATCTCAATAGCCGATTGAAAACATGAATAAAGTTAAAGTGCTCTTTGTTTGCATGGGGAATATCTGCCGCTCGCCCACCGCCCATGGGGTGTTTCGCCAGCTTGTGCGGCAGGAGGGGTTGGAGCGGCAGATCGAGATAGACTCCGCCGGTACCCACGGTTATCACATCGGCGCGGCTCCGGATCAGCGGGCGCAGGCGACGGCGCGTTCCCGCGGTTTTGATCTGAGCGATCTGCGCGCCCGTCAGGTGGAGCGGGGTGATTTTGAGCAGTTCGACTATGTGCTGGCGATGGACCGGGACAACTATCAGGGTCTGCAGGCGATCTGTCCGCCGGGGCGGGAGGAGCGTCTGCGTCTGTTTCTCGAATTCGCGCCGCAGCTGGGGCGGCGCGAGGTGCCGGACCCCTACTACGGCGGCCAGCGCGGCTTTGAGGAGGTATTCGACATGGTGGATGCCGCCTCCCGCGGCCTGCTGGATCACATTCGCGCCCATCACCTGAGCTGAGATTTCCGGACCGCTCCGGCATGGTCTCGCAGCAGGAGCAATTCAGCCGACTTTTGCGCCGCCTGCATCTGCTGCAGCCCCTGCAGGTGTTGGCGGCCTGTTTGATTGTGGTGCTCTGCATCTACTGGCTGCAGCTGCGCCCGGCGGCGCAGGCGAGCATTGAGCAGGCGCAGCGGGTGGCCTCGGCCCAGGTGCGGGAGACCTTTGTCTCCCTCGCAGCCCAGGTGGAGCGGGTGCTGAACACTGCGCTGGCGTGGAATCGCAGCGGCAAGCTGCAGTTGGACGGTCCCATCGAGGAGTTCAACGCCCTGCTGCAGCCGCTGCTGCAACAGTGGCCGATGATCAGCAGCCTGCACCTGGCCCGCGACGATGGCCGCGAGATTCTCCTGCTGAAGACCGCGGATGGTTGGAACAACCGGATCAGCGACATCCCCCGCCAGGGTCAGCAGCAGCGCTGGCTGAGCTGGAACGCGGCGGGTCAGCTGCAGCAGGATCAGCTGCGGCTGGAGGACTACGATCCACGCCGGCGCCCCTGGTTCAGCGCCGCCCTGGCGAGCGCGCCGGGGCAGATTCACTGGACCCAGCCCTATGTGTTTCAGACCACCCGCGACCCCGGCATCACCCTGTCGTTGCGGCGTATCGATGAGCAGGGCCGCTCCTGGGTGCTGGCCTTCGATATCCTGCTTAGCGATCTGTCGCGTTTCACCTCGACCCTGACCTACGCCGAGAGCGGCTATGTCGCCCTGCTGCTGGAGGATGGGCGCGTGCTGGGCCTGCCGCGGCTGCCCCGCTTTGCCGATGAATCAGCGCGGCGCGAGCTGGTGCTCAAGCGGCCCGCCGAGCTGGGGCTGGTGCTGCTGGATCAGCTGCTGCAGCAGGGCACCGCGCACCATTTTGTCGGCTATCTGCGCGACGAGGGCGGCGACTGGCTGACATCCCTGGCGCCCCTGGATCTGGGCAATCGGCGTTTTCTCATCGCCACCCTGGCACCGGCGGCGGAGTTTTCCGCCTTCGGCCAGGACCTGCTGCTCAACCTGAGCCTGATCATCGGCGGCCTCAGCCTGCTGATGCTGTTGCTGGCCCAGCGCATTTCTCTGCTGCTGGGGCGACCCATCGCCCAGCTGTATGCGGAACTCAGCCAATCGCGCCAGGCCGCCGAGGCCGCCACCCGGGCCAAATCGGACTTCCTCGCCAACATGAGCCATGAGATTCGCACGCCGATGAACGCCATCATCGGCATGAGTCATCTGGCCCTGCAGACCGAACTGAGCCCCAAGCAGCGCAATTACCTGGAAAAGGTCCATCGCAGTGGCGAAAGCCTGCTGGGGATCATCAATGACATTCTCGATTTCTCCAAGATCGAGGCGGGCAAGCTGGACATGGAGCAGGTGCCCTTTCAGCTGGAGGAGGTGTTCGACAACCTCGCCAGCCTGGTGGGCCTGAAGGCCGAGGATAAGGGCCTGGAACTGCTGTTTCAGCTCGACAGCAACCTGCCTACGGCGCTGATCGGCGACCCCCTGCGGCTGGGGCAGGTGCTGGTGAATCTGGGCAACAATGCCGTCAAGTTCACCCATCAGGGTGAGGTCGTCATTGGGGTTGAGCGGCTGGTGGGCGAGGAGGCGGCCGATGGCATCGACCTGCATTTCTGGGTGCGGGATACGGGCATTGGTCTGAGCCCGGAGCAGCAGGCGCGGCTGTTCCAGAGCTTCAGCCAGGCGGACAGCTCGACCACGCGCAAATACGGTGGCACCGGTCTGGGTCTGGCCATCTGCAAACAGCTGGTGGAGCTGATGGGCGGGCGCATCTGGGTGGAGAGCACCGCAGGTGCCGGGGCCTGCTTTCATTTTCATGCCCGCTTTGGCCTGCAGCCAGAGCCAGAGCCAGAGCCAACGCCGCGCCGTGCCCTGCTGGCGGAAGAGCTGCAGGGGCGGCGCTTGCTGGTGGTGGACGACAACGCCAGCGCGCGGGAGATTCTCGCCGCCATGGCCGAGCAGTTCGGCCTGCAGGTCGAGCTGGCGCGGGATGGGGCTCAGGCGCTGCAGCTGATCGAAGCGGCCCGGCGGCGCGGTCAGCCCTTCGACCTTAGCCTGCTGGATTGGCAGATGCCGCAGATGGACGGGATCGAGCTGCTGCGCCAGATCAGGCAGCGCGACCTGGGTCCGCTGCCGAGCCTGCTGGTCACCGCTTACGGCCGCGAGGATGCCCTGGATGCCGCCACCGCTGCGGAGTTGCAGCCCAGCGCCGTGCTGACCAAGCCGGTCACCCCCAGCAGCCTGCTGGAGGCCATGGGGCAAGCGTTGGGTCAGGTCGTTGGCCCGAGATCTCCTGGCAGCGCGGTCAAACGCAAGCAGAGCCTGGAGCAGGCGCGCAGCCGTCTGGCCGGTGCCCGCCTGCTGCTGGTGGAGGATAATCTGATGAACCAGGAGCTGGCGCAGGAGCTGCTGAGCCAGGCCGGGGCGACCCTGGTGCTGGCGCAAAACGGCCAGGAGGCGCTGGATATTCTGCAGCAGGATCAGGCCTTTGATGGCGTGCTCATGGACTGCCAGATGCCGGTGATGGACGGCTACGCCGCTACCCGCGCCATTCGCCTGCAGGCGCGCTTTTCCAAGCTGCCCATCATCGCCATGACTGCCAACGCCATGGCCGGCGACAAGGAGCGGGTGCTTGCCGCGGGGATGAACGATCACATCGCCAAACCGCTGAATCTCAATCAGATGTTTGCCACCCTTAGCCACTGGATCAGACCGGCACATCCCGCGCCGGTGATTGCACAGGACCTGGCCGAGGCGGATGAAGCGCCGGATCAGCCTGCACTTCCCGAGCTGGCGGGGGTGGATCGGCAGCTTGGCCTGGCCATCTGCGGCCAGAGCGCCCGGCTGTACCGGCGCATGCTGCTGAGGTTCCTGCACTCCGAGGCGGATTTTGCCCAGCGCTTTGCCAGTGCCCTGCAAGGCAACGATCTCAGCAGTGCCGAGCGTGCCGCCCACACGCTCAAAGGTCTGGCCGGCAACCTGGGCGCCACGGCCCTGCAACAGGCGGCCCAAGCCTTGGAGGCTGCCTGCCGGACCGGGGAGATCGGCCAATGCCAGCAGATGCTGGCGCCGGTGCAAGATCAGCTCGCGCCCTTGCTGCAGGGCTTGGAGGCCTGGAGCAGCCAAGCGCCAGCGCCAAAGACGGAGGAGCCGGCAAGCCCGCTGGATCAGGCTCGTCTGGGTGAGTTGTTGGACGAATTGCAGGCCCTGCTGGAGGAGGAAGACACCCGCGCCAGCGATCTGCTGGAACAGCTGCAAGCCCTGCCGGGCCTGGATGGCGCGGCAGACCTCAAACCGCTGGTGCTGGAACTGGCCCAGGCGGTGGGCGAATACGACTTCGATCGGGCGCTGGAGTTGCTGCCAAAGCTGGTGGATTGGCTGGAAGGAAGTCCGCAAATGCACGCAAATTAACGCGGATGAGGACTGGACTGTTGGTGCTTTGCTTGAGAGATTCTGAACAAAGTGTCAAAAACTGAATTCTACTAATCCCGGATTCCGCTTCGCTGCATCCAGGCTACGAACTTGCAACATTTGTAACGCTTTGCGTTCTTTGCGTTCCAATTTTTTGTTGCGGCCGCGCCGGGTTAAGCTATCCGCAACCCACTGAAAAAGAGACCCCACCATGGAAGCCAAAACCATTCTGGTCGTGGACGATGCCCCGGCCAATATCGACCTGAGCAGCCAGATGCTCAAGGAGCAGTACCGGGTCAAGGCCGCTACCAACGGCGACAAGGCCTTGGCCTCGGCGGCCAAGGCGCCGCCGGACCTGGTCTTGCTGGATGTGATGATGCCGGGCATGGACGGCTACGAGGTCTGCCGCCAGCTCAAGAGCAACCCGCAGACAGCGCGCATCCCGGTGGTTTTTCTCAGCGCCAAGATCAGCCGCGAGGACCAGCAGCGTGGCATGGACATGGGCGCCATCGGCTATCTGACCAAGCCGGTGGAAGAGGCGCGGCTGCGGGAGACCCTGGAGATCGTCTTTAGCCTCTGATGGGCATCGGACCAGCACCCACGCCGGTGTTTTCACGACAGGCTGCTGGAGTTTCCACAGCGCGCCGGCTACCAGCGCGGGGGCGATGAGGTCTGGCCACTGCCCAGGCCGCCCGGGCCGAACCTGTTGCTCGCGCCGGACTGGTGCGGACGCAAATGGCGGGTGATTGACGGCATAGCCGCCGAGCTGGCACGGCACGGCAGCGTTCAGGGTGACAGGCAGCAGCAGGGGCCGGGATAGGAGAGGATGTCCCTGGGGTCTGTTACAATCGAGCCCTTCCCAATCCTGGAGTGACCATGACCTTGCCTGTTGATCAGTTTGGCGAGAACAGCGAGATCGCGGCTGATCTGATGCAGGCATTGGCGCGTGAGGAGCTGGATTTTCGCCTGCAGCCCATAGTCGCCGCCGAGACGGGGCAAATTCAGGGGGTTGAGCTGCTGCTGCGTTGGTCCCGGGCGGGCACCGAGGTGGGGCCGGATCGCTTCATCCCGCTGGCGGAGGCCAGTGGCTGCATCGTGGATATAGGCTACTGGGTGTTCGAGCAGGCGTGCCGCGTGGCGGTCCAGTTGCAGGAGCAGTTTGGCGAGCAGACACCCTATGTGGCCCTCAATCTCTCCAGCCGCCAGCTCGATGAGGCCGATTTGGCCGAGCGCCTGCAGCAGATCATGACCAGTTATGGGGTGAGGCCGGAGCGGCTCCTGCTGGAGATCACCGAAAGTTCCTTGATGACCAATCTCAGCCAAACCCGGGACATGCTGGCCCAGCTGGAGGCCCTGGGTCTGCGCCTGGCGGTGGATGATTTCGGCACCGGCTATTCCTCCCTGGCCCAGCTGGTGCGCTTGCGCCCGCATACCCTCAAGATCGATCGTGAATTCATCAGCGGTCTGAATCATTGCCCGGAGAGCCAGCAGGTGGTTGCGGCCATCAGCCGCATGGCTCGCTCGCTGCGCCTGCAGGTGGTGGCCGAAGGGGTGGAGACCGCCGAAGAGCGCGGGGTGGTGCGCGCCATGGGTTGCGGTCTGATTCAGGGCTTTTTGTTCCATCGCCCCCTGTCCCTGGCGGATTTTCTGACCCTGTACGGTCAGGTGAGGGCACCGGCGCCGCAGGGGCTGGATTTTCTCATCTACATCAGTCGTGCTGCGGTCAGCCCGGATGCCGCTATGCTCCAGGCGATCCTGCAACCGGCGCGGGCGTTCAATCTCAGCCAGGGTTTGAGTGGCTTTCTGTTCTACTTCGACAACATCTTCATCCAGTACCTGGAGGGCGAAGGCCAGGTGCTGGAGCGGCTCTACCAGTCGATACAAGGGGATCCGCGCCATTGGGATGTGCAGGAAATGGCCCGCGGCCAGATTGACCAACGCTTGTTTGCCGGCTGGGAGATGGGTTTTCAGACCCTGGAGGGGAGGCTGCTGCGCACCCAGCTAGGCCTGGCGGACGCGGATCAGGACTACCACCAGCTACTGCAGAAAAACCCAGCTCTCTGCTGTAGCCTGTTCGAGGCCATCAGTCAGACCAGTCTCTGAGGCTGCCGGATGGGCAATCGGGACTCGTAAGTTGCCACGGATGTTGCACAGTAATCCATTAACATTCAATCACTTACTCGCCGCAGGCTGATTGCGGTGCTGCCATTTGAGCACCAGCACCAGGCTGGCGAGGCAGAGGGTGATGGCGTTGGCGAGGACTATGGGCCAGGCTTTGAGGCTGAGACCGTAGAGCAGCCATAGGGCCACCCCGAGGGTGAACAGGCTGTACATGCCCAGAGACACGCCCGAGAGATCACGGCTGCTCCAGGAGTGCAGAGCCTGAGGGACAAAGGCCAGGGTGGTGAGGGTGGCGGCGGTGTAACCGAGCAGATCGGACATGGGTTTCTCTGGGGCCTGTAGGATGGGGATAGCTTAGCCGGTTTTTGTGCGCAGATGAGCCTGAAGGATTGCTATGGCCGAAGCAGGCCGATGTGGCGCATACTGAGCGCCGTTTTTTCAACCGATGGCGATAGGGGATTGTATGGGTTTGGCGTTGCTGGCCATATTGGGTGGCTTTGTGTTGCTGGTCTGGAGCGCGGACCGCTTTGTCGAGGGAGCGGCGGCCACGGCCAAGCACGCCGGTATGCCGCCTCTGCTCATCGGCATGGTGATCGTCGGTTTTGGCACCTCCGCGCCGGAGATGGTGGTCTCGGCCATGGCGGCCCTGGACGACAACCCGAATCTTGCCCTGGGCAATGCTTTGGGGTCGAACATCGTCAACACCGGGCTGATCCTCGGCATCACCGCGCTGATTGCCCCCATCGTCGTGCATTCGAAGATCGTCCGCCGCGAGTTGCCTCTGCTGTTTGGCATAGGGCTGCTGGCTGGCCTGCTGTTCTGGGACGGCGGCTTGGCTCGGTCGGAGGCACTGGTGCTGCTGGCGGGCTTTTTCGGCCTGGTTGGCTGGAGCATTTTCGCCGCCCTGCGCGGACGTGGCGATGCCCTGGAGGCCGATGCCGAGCAGGAATTGGCGGCACACGCCATGAGCTTGCGTCATGGCATCCTTTGGCTGGTGGTGGGGCTGATCCTGCTGGTGGTCAGTTCGCGGATTCTGGTCTGGGGCGCGGTCAGCATTGCCCAGGCCCTCGGTGTCAGTGATCTGATCATAGGTCTGACCATTGTTGCCTTGGGTACCTCCCTGCCCGAGCTGGCGGCCTCGGGTATCGCCGCGCGCCAGGGC
>JADGBD010000041.1:0-3006 GCA_015231665.1 Gammaproteobacteria bacterium | reverse complement strand
GGCAATGTGGTGGGCTCCAACATGTTCAACCTGCTGGCGGTGGTCGGCATAGCTGGGTTGATTGCGCCCATGCCCCTGCTGCCGGTGGAGATCATGACCCGCGACTGGCCGGTGATGATGGCGATGACCGCCGCCTTGTTTCTGGTCGCCTTTGGTTGGCGGGCTCAGGGGCGAATCAATCGGATAGAGGGGGCGGTCTTGCTGCTGGCCTTTGTCCTGTACAACAGCTGGCTGGTTTATACGGTGGCTTGAGTACGGACATGAAAGCAGATTTTCCCGGCCGCACCCCGGCAGCTCCCTCGGCGCGCAACGCCAACTGGTTATTTTTGCGCAAATGGATGCAAGCCCCCCTGAGCGTGGCCTCGATCACCCCCAGCAGCGCCGAGCTTGCCAGGGCGATGGCTGCTTCCCTGTCTCAGGCCGAAGGCGTGGTGGTGGAGTTGGGCGGGGGTACCGGGGCCATCACCCAGGCCCTTTTGGCTTCGGGGGTGGCGGCGGAAAAGATCATCATCATCGAGCGTGATGCCCACTTCTGCGCCTTTCTGCAGCGGCGCTTCAGCCAGGTCCGGGTTCTGCAGGGGGATGCCCGCTTTTTGAAGTCGCTGCTGCGCAAGTCTGGCATCGATTTGCCGGTGCGGGCGGTGGTCTCGGGGCTGCCTTTCCTCTCCATGTCCCGCCGGCTGCAAATGCGTTTGCTCCATCAGGTCTTTGCCGTTACCGATGGCAAGGGCCCTCTGATCCAGTTCAGCTACAGCCCTTTCTCCCCCCTCAAGCGCTCCATTCGCGACCGCATGGAGGTCGCGGAGCAATGCACCCAAAAGGTCTGGCGCAATCTACCCCCGGCCAAGGTGTGGAGCTTCAGGCCCAGCGCAGGACCCTAAGCAAAGCTGGATTCACGAAGGACGCAGAGGACGCAAAGCAGCGCAGAGACCGCAGAGTACTAAAGGCGTATGTGCGAGAAAATCGACACACTTACCAATAGCGCGGGTCGTTGAGGGCGGGGACGCAGCGGGAGGGGCCTCGCAGTGGCGTCAGTGTCTGGTCTGTCAATGACTGGCCGAGCCAGCCTTGGGGCTGTTGCAGCGCCAGCGGTGGGATTGCGTCTGCTGTGCTGATCGGCTGGAAGCCGACTCGGCTGTAGTAGCCGGGATCACCATAGGTCAGGACTATATCTATGCCCTGGTTGCGCAGCAGATCCAGGCCCTGAGTCAGCATCTGCTGGCCAATGCCACGGCCCTGGTGTTGGCTGGCCACTGCCACGGGGGCGAGGATGAAAACCCGGCGCTGGTCCTGTGCAAAGCGCATGCGGGAGAACACACAGGCGCCGAGCAGGCGGCCGTCCTCTTCGGCGATACAGCAAAAGCGATCGCTCGCAGGGGTGTCTCTCAGGAGTTTGTCCACCAGATCGCCAATCAGAGCGCCTTCATCCGGCCCTTCCGAGGTGCTGAAGGTGGCGGTGAAGAGACCTATCAGGGCCTCTTCACGGCCTTGGCTGTCTGTGGAGAATTGCAGGGGCAAGGCTCAGTTCTTGCTCAGGGTTTCCGTCTGCTGCTTGGCTGCCAGTTCAGCTGTACCCTTGGCGTGGCCTTTGTCGAGGGCATCCTTGACCTCGGGGGGCATGTAGTTTTCATCGTGCTTGGCGAGCACTTCCTGGGCGACGAATACGCCATCAGCACTGAGTTTGCCCTGGGCGATGACACCCTGGCCTTCCTTGAACAGGTCGGGGAGTATGCCGGTGTAGGCGACCTGGATTTTCTCGGCGCCATCGGAGACGGTGAAGTTGACCGTCAGATCACCCGCAGCACGCTGGACGCTGCCATTCTCTACCAGTCCGCCGAGGCGAAAGACGTGATCGGCCGGGGCCTTGCCTTCGGCGACTTCGCTGGGGGAGAAGAAATAGGACAGGTTGCCCTGCATGGCGTTGAGCACCAGGCCGGTGACCACGCCCAGACCGACCAGGCCCAGGACCAGAAAGCCCAATCGTTTATGCCGACCTTTCATCAGTTTTCCTCTTTATTCAGGCGAGAAATACGCGCCAGGCGCCGCAGTATCTGCTGGCGGCGACTGCGCAATACAAGGGGCTCGGCGATCATCAGCAGGGCCGTGGCACCAAAGGAACCCCAGACGTAGAGGGCGTATCCGCCCATGTCGAGCCATTCGACCAGCTTAGCCATGGAAAGTTTTCACCTCGTCAAGTTCCTGCACCCAGGTGCTGTTGCGTTCCCGTTCCAGGATGATGCTGCGCACCCGGCTCATGGCGGTGGCGATGGCATAGGCCCAGAATCCCAGGGTCATGATCAGCATGGCGTAGAGCATGGTGGCCTCCATGGAGGTGCCGCTGCCGTCCATTTTGATGGTGGCGCCCTGGTGCAGGGTGTTCCACCACCTTACCGAGAAATAGATGATCGGCACATTGACAATTCCCACCAGCACCAAAATAGCCCCGGCTCGGTCGGATCGGCGCGGGTCGTCGATGGCGGCCTGCAGGGCGATGAAGCCGATATAGAGAAAGAACAGGATCAGCGAGGAGGTCAGGCGCGCATCCCAGACCCACCAGGTGCCCCACATGGGCTTGCCCCAGAAGGCGCCGGTCCAGAGCGAGAGGAAGGCGAACAGGGCGCCCGTCGGCGCCAGGGCGGTGGCCATCATCGACGACAGGCGGGTGTTGAACACCAGGCCAACGCCAGACCAGAAGGCCATGACCACATAGATGAACATGGACATCCAGGCGGCTGGCACATGCACAAAGATGATGCGGTAGCCCTCGCCCTGCTTGTAGTCGGTGGGGGCGACGAAAAAGCTCATGTAGAGACCGACCGCGATCAGCGCCACGGCGATCCAGCTGAACAGGGGCACCAGCTTGCCCGCCAGCGGGTAAAAGGTGGCGGGGGAGGAGAACTTGAACCAGTTGATGAAGCGCGCTTGCATGGGGTTGGTGTCTCAAACAATCAGTCGGCAAGACTACCAAAGAAGCCGCTGGCTGTCAGCCGCGGGCTTCTGCAAAAG
>JADGBD010000040.1 GCA_015231665.1 Gammaproteobacteria bacterium | reverse complement strand
TTAGAAGAAAAGATAAGGCTGATAATCAATTTTTAGAAAAAGAAAACTCGTCTAATGGTAGAGAGTTGAATACAAGAAAATGCAGATCATCATCAAGTTTAAAGAGCAATGCGTCTTATGGTATTGATGTTGATGAAGCTAGCCAATTAGGGTATAGCAAAGAGCATGACTCAGATTTATCTGACTTGCCTGCCCCAGCTTATAAAAAATCAAGAAATCAAGTGCATACTGAGCATAGGCCAGCTACATATATAGAAGAAGAAACGATTGAAGAATTTTATGCTACTGCTTTAAGTGAGGTTGAATGTGATAAACGCAAATTGGGTCTTTGGTCGAAGTGTTTCGCAGAGTGTGATGGTGATGAGAATAAAGCTAAAGCACGTTACATAAACAATAGGGTTAAGGATTTCAAGGAAGCATTTCTTAAGCAGTCAAAGAATGCAGAAGGGGTTGATGTTGATAATCAACAGAATATAGCTCACGTTGAAAATAATGATGCAGTTATTGTAGAGACGAAAAAGAATATTAGCGAAGAGGTTAAGGTCGCTGGTGATTTTTCCAGGTTGGATGCGGAGTTGGATGGTTTAAGTGTTGCAGAGCAAATCGACCATGTAAGAAATATACTGATTGACACATTAATGTCTAGTAATGTCTCTGTTACGAAAGTAAAAGAATGGGTATATGCTGCTCGCCTATTTCGAGGATTACTTAAGAAAAAACAATTAACAACTAGGCATGAAAACTCTAAGCGAAGCATGTTGGAGCGTGAAAGAGACGTGATGAAAAGAAGAATAGATGAATTTCTTGCGTCTGATAGTATGCCAGAAGATGCTAAGTCAATTTATTTAGGATTAAAACGTAAGTTAGATAATGTAAATGAACTTATTGCAACGGATGCTCTCGCGCCCCTATCAATTAATGAGAGAGAGCAGCTGCGTAATCGTGTGAAATTTTTAGAAAATGAGTTGTTACGAATTGAGCGCGACGAAAAGAGGTATGGTGTGAGCAACTCGCTTGCGGACAAGTTTCGTAATGAGATAATGAGCATTAAACTAAGACTTGGTCATTAAGTTTCAAACGCGCCTTAGGAGTCAATTGGGAACTCGTTTTTTGTGATTGAATAATTTCGTCATTTGATTTGTTGGAGTACCTATGCCTGCCATCAGCATGTTTTTCGGTATTGTCATCTACCTGTATTTCTATGATGATGAACGACATAAACTTCCGCATATTCATGCTAAGTATCAAGGCATGGATGCTTCGTTCTCCATCCAGGATGGCTCTCTCCTGAGTGGGGAAATCCCTCAGGCTAAGGTTCGTCTCGTTCAGGCTTGGATTGAAATCCATCGCGATGATTTGCTTGCTAACTGGGAGCTTGCCGTTAATGGGCAAGCGCCTTTCCCGATTGATCCGTTGCGCTGAGATGACGTTATGGAAGCTGTAATCCGCGTTACGCCTAGAGATGACTTTACTCTTGAACTTTGGTTCGATACTGGTGATCACCGGCTATTCAATATGAAGCCGTATCTGGATCGAGGGGTATTCACTCGGCTCAAGGATCTGAATGCGTTTAAACGAGCCTATGTGGCTTTTGATACGGTCTGCTGGCCGGATAATCTGGATATTGCTCCAGAAACGCTTTATGACTGCTCTATACCTGTAGAAGATACGCTTTAGAATTAAGAGAGCGAATTAATGCCAGGAATTAACAGGGAACGTACCTCAATTGCTCCCAGTGCCAGGCGGAGGGAGGTGGTTCAAAGGGCGAATGAGCTGAACCTGATTTTGGCCACGACTAATTATGATTTATATCAGTAGCTTAATGGAGCGGGTAACGGGAGGCGAACCCGTCTCTCTGGCGTGGGAAGCCAGGGTAATACCGATAAACGATACCCGCGGTTGGGGGTTGGCAGGGCGGGAATAATAGGTGTCACCCATTAGCCGCCTCAGGTCAGCCCCCTATTTCATACTCTGTTAACACCTTCCTGATTACCCACAATCCTCAGCCATTGTATAACCTGGATTGATTTACGCCATGCCGTAGGTCGGGCTTTAGCCCGACAGCCGTTGGCAGGGCGATGCCACAAGCACCCGCTGCTTCACCAAGCCGCAGCGCCTGAGTCTCCCTAGCGGGCGACAGTCGGGCTTAAGCCCGACAGGATTGGCTGATGTTTATGGGTAATCAGGAACACCTTTATCACCTTGCGTTCTTTGCGTTGCCTTGGCGTGCTTTGCGATCCGGTTTTTACTATTAGCTGCCGGATCAGGTAATCACCGTTGGCGCTTCGCGGCCGGTGCGCTGGCGGATTTGCGCCAGTTGCTCGGCAATGGCGATCAGCGGCTGCAGCACCTCCTGGGTGTCCTCATGCTGCTTGGCTGGGTCGGGCTCGAAGGATTCCAGGTAGATGCGCAGGGTGGCGCCCTCGGTGCCGGTGCCGGAGAGGCGAAACACCACCCGCGAGCCGTCCTCGAAGCCGATGCGTATGCCTTGGTTGGCGGAGACGCTGGCATCCACCGGGTCGCTGTAGCTGAAATCGTCGGCGTAGCTGACGCGGTAGCCGCCGATTTCCTGCCCCGGTAGCTGGCTGAATTGATCACGCAGGTGCGCCATCAGGCCCTCGGCGGCCTGGGTGTCTATGGCTTCGTAGTCGTGGCGGCTGTAGTAGTTGCGGCCGAAGCGGGCCCAGTGTTCCTTGAGGATGGTCGCCACCGAATGGCCCTTGACTGCCAGCAGGTTGAGCCAGAACAGCACCGCCCAGAGGCCGTCCTTCTCGCGCACATGGTCCGAGCCGCTGCCGAAGCTCTCTTCGCCACAGAGGCTGATGCGCCCGGCATCCAGCAGGTTGCCGAAGAATTTCCAGCCGGTGGGGGTCTCGTAGCAGGGCAGTTCCAGGGCCTCGGCCACCCGGTCGGCGGCCTGGCTGGTGGGCATGGAGCGGGCAATGCCGCTGATGCCGTGGGCGTAGCCGGGGATCAGGCGGGCGTTGGCGGCCATGATCGCCAGGCTGTCGCTGGGGGTGACGAAGCAGTCGCGGCCGAGGATCATGTTACGGTCGCCATCGCCATCGGAGGCGGCGGCAAAGTCCAAGCCCTTGCTGCCGCGGGTCATGGCCACCAGCTCGGCGGCGTGTACCAGATTGGGGTCGGGATGACCGCCGCCGAAGTCTTCCAGCGGCTGGGCGTTGATCACGCTGCCCGGCGGCGCTCCCAGCAGTTCTTCGAGGATGTACCGGGCATAGGGGCCGGTGACCGCGTGCATGGCGTCGAAACACATGCTGAAGTTGGCGTTGTCGAAGAAGCTGCGCATCAGCTCGAAATCGAACAGATGCTGCATCAGCTCGGCGTAGTCCTTGACCGAATCCACTACCTCCACCTGCATCTCGCCCAGCTGGCTGCTGCCCACCTGATCTATATCCAGCCGGTCGATGTCCAGGTCATCTGCTTGCAGCAGGCGGTAGCTGTCGATCTGCTTGCTGCGGGCATAGATGGCCTCGGTGATCTTCTCTGCCGCCGGACCGCCGTTGCTGGCGTTGAACTTGATGCCGAAGTCTTCATCCGGCCCGCCGGGGTTGTGGCTGGCAGACAGAATGATGCCGCCCTGGGTGCGGTATTTGCGGATCAGATGGGAGGCGGCGGGGGTGGAGAGAATGCCGCCCTGGCCCACCAGCACCTTGGCGATGCCGTTGGCCGCGGCCATGCGCAGGATGATCTGAATCGCCTGGCGGTTGTAAAAGCGGCCATCGCCACCCAGAACCAAGACGCCGCCTTGCAGCGGCTGGGTGTCGAAGATGGCCTGGACGAAGTTCTCCAGATAATGCGGCTGCTGGAATACCCGCACCTTCTTGCGCAGGCCGGAGGTGCCGGGTTTTTGGTCGGAAAAAGGCTGGGTGCTGACGGTTTGAATGCTCATGAACGACCTCGTTGGTGTTGTTTTGGCCTATTTGACCACAGAGCGGCCGAGGGTTCGATGACCAATGACCATTGACCAGTAAGTATCGGGGATTGGTGGTGCTTGAGGATGAAGTGGCAAAGTCGGGTCTGAGCTTGCTTGGCTGGGGGGCTAGGAGTCCCGGAAATTCCGAACTGGCACTCGGAGCAGAAAAGCGGAAGGCTGGATGGTTTGCGAAACATCCGGGGTCGCCTCTGGGCATGCCTTCCCGGATTCCGCTTCGCTCCATCCAGGCTACAGGGGCTGCATCCATGCAGTCGTTTGCATTCTCTGCGTCCTGATTTTGTTTCAGCTTCGCGGCTTAGGTCAAAGCAGATCTAGCCCCAGCTCCGCTCCGTCAGGCCGAAGGCTTCGCGGAGTGAGAGGAAGTTGCGGCGGAACAGGTCGTAGGCGGTGTCCACCACCTCGCTGTAAACGCCGTAGACCTTGTGGCGTTCGATCTCGTGACGCAGATCGGCGTCTGCGCTGCAGGCTTCCAGTACCAGGTGTTCAAAACCCTGTTTGCTGATGCTGTACATGATTCATTCCTCCCGATTGCTGCAAATTTGCAGATTATGGTCTTTGCCTGTTTTATCGGCACTTGGCGGCTAAAATTGAACTCATTCTTTATAGTTGACTTTAACTATAGACAATAATTCGATGAATTCAAATAAAAAATAACCACATTTTTTATGTCGACAAGACGGCGTCAATTTGCCGGCTTGCTGAGTAGGCAGCATATTTTGTGCCCGAGTACGGGAGCTATTCCAGGGCGAGGATGAAGTCCCACTGCTCCTGGCTGATGGGCATGATGGAGAGGCGATTACCCTTGCGCAGCAGGGGACAGTCAGTGAGAGGGCCGTCAGCGTATTCCTTGAGTTCGCGCAGGCTGATGTTGCGCTTGAGGTGGCGCTCGTAGGTGACGTCCACCATGTACCAGCGCGGTTTGTCCGGGTCGCTCTTGGGGTCGTGGTACTTGGTGGTGGGGTCGTATGCGGTGAAGTCCGGGTAGCCCTCGCGGCTGACGCGCATCAGGCCGACGATGCCGGGTTCCTCGCAGTTGGAGTGGTAGAAGAACACCGGATCGCCCACTTTCATCTGGTCGCGCATCATGTTGCGCGCCTGGTAATTGCGCACCCCATCCCAGTGTTCGGTCTGCTGGGGCATGGCCTGGAGGTGGTCGATGCCAAAGACATCGGGCTCGGATTTCATCAGCCAGTAATTCATCGCGGCGGCTCCGGTGCAGGGGCTTCAGTTGAGGGCGACGGCGATGCCGTCGGCGGTGCTGTTGGGATGATAGTGCTTGACCTTGCGCCGAATATTGCGCTGCACCACCACGCCGATGATCTTCCAGTCCAGATCCCGCAGGGGGATTTCCGGGTAGAGGGGGTTGAGCGCGATCAGGTGCTCGCCCTCGGCATCTCGCAGGTATTGGCGAAACCAGCGTACCCCTTCTACCTCGGCGAAAACATAGGCACCGTTGTAGGCCCGGTCGCTGGGGTGAATGATGACCACGCACTGGTCGGGAAACTCGGGCTCCATGCTGTCTCCCAGCACCTGGGCGGCGTAGTTTTCGCTCAGGCTGCACTGGCTGTCTTTGAGGATGTCTTCGGCGTCGGTCATGCTGGCTGGCTGGTGGTTTATCGAGGGGGCTGATCTTACCTATTCCCGCCCGGGGTGCAACCGTCCGATGTCTGGCGAAATGTCCGGTGGGATATGCGCGGGGCTGTTCCTGTGGCCGAAAAAAGGTGCGATTATGCCCATCTGACAGGGCAACAAGGGCAAGACAGAGGCGGCGGATGGCGGCGATAGACAAATCCAGCCTGTTCAACATCAACCCGGTGCGCGAGCGCCTGCTCCTGGGTCTGCTGGTGCTCATCGGTTCGTTTTCGTTCTACGCCCTGGATATCGGCTGGGTCAACGACCTGCGTGAGCGGATGGAGTGGATGGCCTACGATCTGCGCATGCGCGCTACTGGCCTGGACGCGGCGATTGTCGATAGCCGGGTGATCGTGCTGGATATCGATGATGACAGCCTGGAGCAACTGGGGCGCTGGCCCTGGTCGCGCACCCAGATGGCGGAGCTGATCGCCAAGCTGACCGAGGCCGAGGCGGCGGTGATCGCCCTGGATATTTTCTTCTCCGAGCCTGAACGCAATCCCCTGATCGAGTCCTCTCGGCTGCTGCAGACCGCCGAAGACAAAGACTTTGCCCAGATGGCGGGGGTGCTGGAGCAACTCGCCGAGGTGAATGACGCCGACAAGCTGCTGGGCGAGGTGATGGCGGCGGGGCCCATAGTCCAGGGCTATGTGGCCAGCGGCGAGAAGCGCAGCAGCAGCGGTGCCATGCCGGAGCCGGCGGGTTTGTTGGCGGAGCAGCAGGTCAGGGTGAGCTTGCCGACGATCGAGTCCTACATCGCCAACATCGGCGTGATTGGCGAGGGCAAGCGCGGCGGTTTTCTCACCTTTCAGCCGGATCGCGACGGCATTCTCCGCCGGGTGCCCCTGGTGCTGTCCTATAAAGATGCCATTTACCCCTCCCTGGCCCTGGCGGCGGTGATGGAGTATATGGGGCTGGAGAAGATCGACCTGATCACCGCCCCGGCCGGCGACGGCCATCTGGTGGAAGGGCTGAGCATCGACGGCGCGCTGAACTTGCCGACGGATCACCTTGGCCGCGCCAATGTGCCCTTTCCCAAGCGGGCTGGGGCCTTTCACTATGTCTCCGCGGTGGATTTTCTTGCCGGTCGCTTTGATGAGAATCTGGTGCGCGATGCCATCGTCCTGGTCGGCAGTACCGCCACCGGCATCTATGACCTGCGCGCCACGCCCATCTCCGGCATCTATCCCGGGGTGGAGGTGCATGCCGTGCTCATGTCCGCCATGCTCAACGATTACCTGCCCTATGCTGCCAAGTGGGCGCAGGGGGTGGATATAGTCAGCATTCTGCTGCTGGGGCTGATCGCCGCCCTGGCGATGCCTTTCATCGGTATCGGCTGGGTGGTGTTGCTGATGCTGGTGATGGACCTGGGCTTCATCTATCTGAATTTCTGGCTCTGGCAGGAGAAGCGGCTGATCCTCTCCCTGGCAATGCCGGTGCTGCTGGTGGCCTTGATCGGCATCGCCAATCTGGTCATAGGCTTTTACCACGAGATGATGTTCCGCAAGCGCCTTCGCACCGCCTTTGGTCAGTACATTCCGCCGGAGCTGGTGGACCAGCTGCAGGACGACAGCAGTGCCGCCGCCAGCCTGGAGGGGGAGGAGCGCGAGATGACCGTGCTGTTTTCCGATATCCGCGGCTTTACCGGCATCTCCGAATCCCTCCGCGCCGATCAGCTCAAGCAGCTGCTGAATCTGTATTTCACCCCCATGACCCGGATCATCTTCGAGCGCAAGGGCACCATCGATAAGTACGTCGGCGACATGATCATGGCCTTCTGGGGTGCGCCGGTGGAGGACAAGGATCACCGCCAGCACGCCATCGAGGCGGCCCTGGACATGCTTCAGGCGATCGAAAATCTGCAGCCGCGGCTGCGCCAGCTGGGCTTTCCCGAGGTGCACAGCGGCATCGGCCTCAATTCCGGACCGATGAATGTCGGCGACATGGGCTCGGAATACCGCCGCGCCTACACGGTGCTGGGGGATGCGGTGAACCTGGGCTCGCGCCTGGAGGGGCTGACCAAGTATTACGGCGTTCCCCTCATCGTCTCCGCCGAGACCGCTGCGGGGCTGGAGCAGCAGTTCCTGTTCCGCCCGCTGGATCGGGTGCGGGTCAAGGGCAAAGACAAGCCGGTGAATATCCTCCAGCCGCTCTGTCACCTGAAGCAGGCCAGCCCGGATCAGCTCGCCGAGGTAGAGGCGTTCCGCGCGGCTTACAGCGCCTATCTGGAAGGCGACTGGTACAACGCCCAGCAACGCCTCCAGGCGCTGATTGCCGCCCATCCGGCGGAAAAGCTCTATCGCGTCTATCATGACCGCATCGACAAGTTGCAGGAGGAGCACGCCGACAGCAGCCTGTGGGACAGCACCTTCGTCCATGAGATCAAATAGCCGAGCTTAACGTCTGCCTTCTCCGGTTTGACCCTGCCCATCATGACCCCGCCCAGCACCTTTGATGCCAGTGCCTTCGTCAAGACCCTGACCCCGCGGCCGGGGGTCTATCGCATGCTTGATGCAGAGGGCAATTGCCTTTACGTGGGCAAGGCGAAGAACCTGCGCCGGCGGGTGTCCAGTTACTTCAGCCGCTCGCTGAATCGGCGCATCCAGCTGATGGTGGCGCAGATCGCCAGCATGGAGGTGGTGGTCACCCACACCGAGGCCGAGGCCTTGATCCTGGAAAACAACCTGATCAAGAGCCTCAAGCCCAAGTACAACATCCTCCTGCGGGACGACAAGAGCTACCCCTACATCCACCTCACCGATCACCCCTTTCCGCGCCTGCGTTCCCATCGAGGCGCGCGGCGTGAGGGCGGTCGTTACTTCGGCCCCTATCCCAACAGCGGCTCCATTCGCCAGACCCTGCAGCTGATGCAAAAGCTGTTTCCCGTGCGCCAGTGCCAGGACAGCACCTACCGCAATCGCTCGCGGCCCTGCCTGCAGTATCAGATCAAACGCTGCACCGCGCCCTGCGTTGGCCTGGTCAGCGAGGCCGCTTACGCCCGCGACCTGGCGGATGTGGTGCTGTTTCTCGAAGGTCGCACCAGCGAGGTGGTGCAGAGCCTGGTGACGCGGATGGAGCTAGCGGCGGCCGAGCTGGAGTTCGAGCAGGCGGCGCGCCTGCGCGATCAGGTGGCCCTGCTCCAGCGCATCCAGGAGCGCCAGTACGTCAGCAACGAGCGTGGTGATCTGGACATTCTCGCCGCCCAGTGCGAGGGCGGTCAGGCCTGTGTCCAGCTGTTTTTCATCCGCGGCGGGCGCAATCTGGGCAACAAGGCCTTCTATCCCAAGATCAGCGGCGGCGAGGACGAGCCCCAGGTGCTCTCGGCCTTCCTTGCCCAGTACTATCTCGGCAGCCAGGCGCCGGCGGAGCTGTTGCTCAGCCATCAGCCCGAGGACCTGGAGCTGTTGCAGCAGGTGCTCAGCGAGCAGGCGGGCCACCGGGTGCAGCTGAGCTGCCATCCCCGCGGCGATCGCGCGCGCTGGCTGCAGATGGCCCGGCAGAACGCCCAGCTCGCCCTGCAGGCGCGGCTGGCGCGCAAGGAGGGGGTGCAGTCGCGCTTCGAGGCGCTGGCTCAGATGCTGGGCCTGGAGGAGCTGCCGCAGCGGCTGGAGTGCTTCGACATCAGCCACACCGGCGGCAGCAAGACGGTGGCCTCCTGCGTGGTGTTCGATCAGAATGGCCCGCTCAAATCCGACTACCGCCGCTTCAATATCGAGGGGATTCAGCCCGGTGACGACTATGCCGCCATGGGTCAGGCGCTGCAGCGCCGCTACGCGCGGATCAAGGCCGGGGAGGGTGCCGTGCCGGATATCCTCTTCATCGACGGCGGCAAGGGCCAGCTCGCCCAGGCTGCCGAGGTGATGCAGGAGCTGGGGATCAGCGATCTGCTGCTGGTGGGGGTGGCCAAGGGCGCCGACCGCAAGCCCGGGCTTGAGCGGCTGTTCTTGTGGGGCGATGAGGCGGCCACTATACTGCCCGCCGATTCACCGGCGCTGCATCTGATCCAGCAAATTCGCGACGAGGCCCATCGCTTCGCCATCAGCGGTCATCGCAAGCGGCGCGCCAGCGCGGCCACAGTCTCGGTGCTGGAATCCATCGCCGGCGTCGGCCCCAAGCGGCGTCAGCGTCTGCTCAAGGCCTTCGGTGGCCTGCAGGGGGTGGCTCGTGCCGGGGTCGAAGACCTCAGTCGGGTGGAGGGCATCAGCACCGCCCTGGCGCAATTGATTTACGATGCCTTTCACGGCGAGGGGGACAACCCATGAACATACCCAACATGCTCACCCTGCTGCGCATCGGCCTGATTCCGGTCTTCGTCGTCCTCTTTTATCTGCCCACCCACTGGGCCTACAAGGCCTGCGCCCTGGTATTCGCCATCGCCGCGGTCACCGACTGGCTCGACGGCTGGCTGGCGCGCAAGCTGGAACAGACCTCGGCACTGGGCGCCTTCCTCGACCCGGTGGCGGACAAGCTGATGGTCGCCGCCGCCCTGGTGCTCTTGGTCCAGCGCGACCCCGAGCCCTGGATGGCGGTGCCGGCACTGGTGATCATCGGCCGTGAGATCACCATCTCCGCCCTGCGCGAATGGATGGCGGAACTGGGTGAGCGTGCCCAGGTGGCGGTCAGCACCATCGGCAAGGTCAAGACCGCGGTGCAGATGGTCGCCATTCTCCTGCTCATCTACCACGAGCCGGTCGGACCCATCCCCAGCTACACCGTGGGCATGGTGCTGCTCTACCTGGCCACCCTGCTCACCCTCTGGAGCATGATCGTCTATCTGCGCGCCGCCTGGCCGGCATTGATGCGGGATGAGGTCAGCTGAGGCGGGGTGGGGCGGCCAAGCTGGATTCAATTTAGCGACATCAATTTAGTGGATTGATTTCACCCAGGCTTAAGGCTATCCTTACGCGCTCTTTTTTGCACCGCAGACGTTGGAGTCAAGCATGCGCAAGCCCCTGGTAGCAGGTAACTGGAAAATGAACGGGTCCACCGATAGCATCAAGACGCTGTTGGCGGGAATCAAGGCTGGCATGGGTTCTGTCAGCAATGCCGACGTGGCCGTCTGCGCCCCGGCCATCTACATCCCGCTGGTGCAGGCCGAGCTGGCTGGCAGCGCCGTCGGCTGGGGTGGTCAGGATGTCTCGATCCACGCTTCCGGTGCCTACACCGGTGAGATCGCCACCTCCATGCTCAAGGATTTCGGCTGCAGCTACGTCATCGTCGGCCACTCCGAGCGTCGCACCTATCACAAGGAAAGCGATGAACTGGTGGCGGACAAGGTCGAAGTGGCGCGCAAGGCCGGCCTCACGCCGATCTTCTGCATCGGCGAGACCCTGGAAGAGCGCGAAGGCGGCATCACCGAGCAGGTCTGCGCTCGCCAGATCGATGCCTTGATCAGCAAATACGGCGTTGAGGCCCTGGCCGACAGCGTCATCGCCTACGAGCCCGTTTGGGCCATAGGCACCGGCAAAACCGCCAGCCCCGAGCAGGCACAAGAGGTTCATGCCTTCATCCGCAGCCGGGTCGCCGCCAAGAGCGCCGAGATTGCCGACAAACTGCGCATCCTCTACGGCGGCAGCATGAAGCCGGACAATGCCGCAGAACTCATGGCCAAGCCGGACATCGATGGCGGCCTGATCGGTGGCGCCGCCCTCAAGGCGGAAGACTTCCTCGGCATCTGCAAGGCCGGCTGAGGCAGTTCATGCAAACCATTCTGACAGTCGTTCATGTATTCCTGGCCATTGGTGTCATTGGCCTGATACTGATGCAGCACGGCAAGGGTGCCGATGCCGGTGCCGCCTTTGGTGGTGGCGGCTCCTCCGGCTC
>JADGBD010000039.1:9542-11459 GCA_015231665.1 Gammaproteobacteria bacterium | reverse complement strand
CTCGCGGTAGAAGGTCTCCGCCACCACCATGCCCTGGGTGAGCAGGCGGCTGAAGGGCTCGTTGCAGCTCAGCAGGCCCTCGTCGCGCATCAGCTTGTTGAAGAAGCGGGCGTAAAGCAGGTGCAGCACAGCGTGTTCGATGCCACCCACATACTGATCCACCGGCAGCCAGTAGTTGGCCTCTTCGTCCAGCATCGCCTGGTCGTTGCCGGGGCAGCAGTAGCGGGCGTAGTACCAGCTGGATTCAAAGAAGGTATCGAAGGTGTCTGTCTCGCGCTGGCGGCCATCGCCGAGGTCGTAGAACGCGGCCATCTTCTTCAGCGGTGAGCCGGAGCCATCGACCACCACATCCTCCGGCAGCAGCACCGGGAAGGCTTCGGCGGGCTGGCTGCTGCCATCGGCCTGCTTGATCATGGGGATCGGGCAGCCCCAGTAGCGTTGGCGCGACACACCCCAATCGCGCAGGCGGAAATTCACCCGCCGCTCGCCCTTGCCGTGCTCCACCAACCAATCGGCGATGGCATCAAAGGCCTGCTCGGAGCTGAGGCCATCAAAGGGGCCGGAATGACGCAGCAGGCCCTTTTCCACATAGGCCGCCTGGTCGATGCCGCAGTCGCTGCCATCGACGCTGAAGATCACCTGTTGCTTGGCAATGGCGTATTTCTCGGCGAACTCCCAATCGCGCTGGTCGTGGGCCGGTACCGCCATCACCGCGCCGGTGCCATAGCCCATGAGGACGAAATTGGCGGCATACACCGGCACCGCCTCGCCGCTGACCGGGTGCAGGGCACTGATACCCAGGGCATGGCCCTTCTTCTCCATGGTCTCCAGCTCCGCCTCGGACACCCCGCCCTGCTTGCACTCGGCAATGAAGGCAGCCAGCGCCGGGTCGCTCTCGGCTGCGCCCAGCGCCAGGGGGTGCTCGGCAGCCACAGCAACGTAAGTAACGCCCATCAGGGTGTCCGGGCGGGTGGTGTAAATCTCCAGCGGTGCCTGACCGGGGATGTCAAAGCGCATCTGCACTCCCACCGAGCGGCCGATCCAGTTGCGCTGCATGGTGCGCACCTGCTCCGGCCAGTGCTCCAGCTGCTCCAGGTCATCCAGCAGCTCCTCGGCGTAGTCGGTGATCTTGACGAACCATTGCTCGATCTCGCGCTTTTCCACCGGCGCGCCGGAGCGCCAGCCCTTGCCGTCGATCACCTGTTCGTTGGCCAGCACGGTCTGGTCCACCGGGTCCCAGTTCACCGTCGCCAGCTTCTTGTAGGCCAGACCCTTTTCCACCAGGCGGGTGAACAGCCATTGCTCCCAACGGTAGTAATCCGGATCGCAGGTAGCCAGCTCCCGCGACCAGTCGTAGCCAAAGCCCAGTCGCTTGAGCTGACCCTTCATCTCGGCGATGTTGGCGCGGGTCCACTCCGCCGGCGGGCGGCCGTGCTTGATCGCCGCGTTCTCCGCTGGCAGGCCGAAGGCATCCCAGCCCATGGGCTGGAGCACGTTCTTGCCGAGCATGCGCTGGTAGCGGGCGATGACATCCCCCAGGGTGTAGTTGCGCACATGGCCCATGTGCAGCTTGCCGCTGGGATAGGGGAACATGGACAGGCAGTAGAACTTCTCCCGCGCCGGGTCGGGGCGGGCGCGAAAGCTCTGTTGCTCTTCCCAGTAGGCCTGGGCGCTGGATTCGATGGCGTTGGGATCGTAGGTTGGGTGCATAGTGGCGCTGAAGCAGGGAGTAAAGCGCGCAAGGATACCGGAAAAAAACCATCCAGGTCATTGGCCTTTTGCCCCGGCTGAGCCAAACTTAAAAAGAGACCAGCAACAACCAGCCCATTGACCCACAGACCAATTGACCCACAAGGTAGGAGATGCCATGAACGACGATGCCAACAAGCCACCCATTGACCGCCTCACTGCCGCCTA
>JADGBD010000039.1:7453-9442 GCA_015231665.1 Gammaproteobacteria bacterium | reverse complement strand
ATGCCATGAACGACGATGCCAACAAGCCACCCATTGACCGCCTCACTGCCGCCTACGAGCGCATGCTCGGCCTGGTCCATGAGGGCGTGGAGCGATTTGAGCAGGATACCCTGCCGCAATTAGGTGAGCGCCTGGATCAGGCGCGGGAGAAGATGGTGGAACTGGGCGAGCTGAGCCGGGAAGAGGCGCAGCGCCTGTCTGACTACCTGCAGCGGGACATCGAGGACGCCGGCAAGTATCTGGCGGACACCGGCGAGGAGTTTCGTACCTGGCTGAAGACCGACGCTAGCCTGATCGAGGCGCGCTTTCTGCACATGCTCGCCTCAGTGGCAGACCAGACCAGCCTGCAGCTCAAGCAATGGGCCGAGCGGGCGCGGCAAACACCCTACAAGACCGGCGAGATCACCGGCCCCGGCGTGCTGGCCTGCAAGACCTGCGGCGAGCAAATTCACTTCCACAAGGCCGGGCGCATCCCGCCCTGCCCCAAGTGTCATGCCACCGAATTCAATCGGGTGCAGGCTTGACCTTGGCTAGTCTCGACCTCAGCCGGCAGATACCGCCTTCTGAATCAGGGGCAGCAGGGGTTCGGGCAGCTTGATGTTGCCCGCCAGGGCGAAGTTGCGGGCGGCATCGGACATCTTCTTCCAGGTCTTGCGGACGATTTCGATCCACTTCTCTTCGCTGTACTCGGGGTGCTTGGTAGCGAAGGCGAGCATGTAGTGTTCGATGAACACCAAATCGGCCACGTCTTCGAGGATCTGCGTATTGGGGTTGACCTTGAGCCCGCGCTTGCCCACGGCCTTCTTCACTTCTTCGATGAAATCATTGTCATAGCCGGCCTGGGCAAGCAGCTTGCCGGCGGTGTCGGCGTGAAATTTGTAGAGCGCGGTACGCCATTGCAGATAACCGTTGCGATCCATGGGATAGGTATCACGGGGTGATTTCCAGCGCTGGATGTGCTGGGCCCGCACCGCCAGCTTGGCGATCTCATCGGCATCCGGCACATAGCGATCGAGCATATCCGCCATGCGTTTGGAATAGAGCAGTTCTTTGGGCCAAGCCTGGCCATCGGCCATTTCCTGATTGGGGTCTTCGGCGTTGGCGGCATCGAACAGGGCCACGGCTTTTTCAAACAGAGCGGACATGGGTATCTCCAAGGGCTAGATTAGGTTGGTTTCCTTGATATACATCAAGAAAAACGAGAAGGCCAGTGAATAAAGCCCCTTTTATCCGGAGGGAAGGCTTTTTGCAACCACCAAGACCTGGGAGCCTGGCGGAATTGGCCGGCTTGCAAACAAAAAAAACCGCCAGAACTTTGCAGGTCTGGCGGTAAAGTGGAGGAGTGCAGTTAGAGCCACCTAACTGTGGGGCTATAATCTAGCTACAGCCTGTTTCCAGGCAATGACAATTGACAATTCAGGATCATTTTTTTCATGTTCCGGCCCACTCCGCACCGCACCTTCCGCTGGCCATCCCGCCAGCAGCATATCCGTTTCTGGACCGGCATCAGCGCCGATGAATTTCTCCGCTATTACCAGGGTGAGGCGGTCATGGCCTCGGTGGTGGCCGAGGACGGTCGGCGCATCCAATTCCCCGCCCGCCACCTGCGCCCCTTCGTCACCCCGGAAGGCATCTTCGGCCGCTTCGAGATGATCCTGGACGAAAACAATCGCTTTGTCAGCCTGAAGCGGGTTTAGGCTCTGATCCGAGCGGGCCTCCGCTTCAAAGCGGCCGCGGTTCGCTGGAGATGTCCGCCATCTTCCGGCCCTTCTTTACCAGCTCAGCAAATTCCCGGCGTTCCTTGTAGTCCTGAAACTGCGCATAGGCGCTGCGGGTGGTGCTGTTGGAGTGCACTCTGACCGACAGGCTCAGGGCCTGCTCTGCCAGATTCATGCGCTTTTTCTGCATCGCCTGCAGGCCCCGATCCGCCAACTGCTTGGAGACCTCGATGGCCTCTTGCCAGTGCTCGCCCTGGTAAGCCTTGTCGCT
>JADGBD010000039.1:5294-7430 GCA_015231665.1 Gammaproteobacteria bacterium | reverse complement strand
TGACGTACCAGTCGGCTGACCTCCTGGCGCGCCATGCGGTCTTCCTGACGGGCCTTGAAGTTGGCGTAGTTGCGCCGCAGCAGCTTGTTGTCACCGTGCTGGGCGAGGGCGGCCTGATAGAGCTGTTCGGCGGCCTCCCAATCGTTGGCTTTTTCCAGGGCGCGTGCCTGCTTCAGCGCCTGGGCCAGGTCCAGGGGCTCGGCACTGCGCACCAGGCTGGGCACATGGCTGGCAAAAAATTCGTTCACCCCGCAACCGCTCAGCAGGCTCAGTGCCAACAGCACCGGGATCAATCGCATGGTTTTCATCGCTGCAGTCCTCATCAGAAATTGCCCCTGGGGCAGGCCATTAATCAGTAATCACTTTAAGTTTATCCATTAAATTTATAATTTCAAATAAATTTTAACGATATTCTCTAGCGCCCTGCCGGGGCTGGCCTTGGGCTATACTGGGCAGACCTGAGATTGAGGGGATGGGCGCCGATGAAAATTGCTGTTTTTTCTGATGTTCAGGGCAACCTGCCAGCCATGGAGGTAGTGGTGGAGGAGATCCTCGCCTGGCAGCCTGACCTGTGCATCCTCAATGGCGATCTGATCAATCGCGGCCCCCTGAGCCTGGACTGTCTGGAGTTGTTCGAGGAACAGCGACAAGCGCATCAATGGCTGCCGCTGAAGGGGAATCACGAGGAATATGTGCTGGACTGCCAGCAACCGGCGCCCAATGCCCTGGAGGCGGAAATGCGCCAGTTCACCGACTGGACCCTGGCGCAGCTGGGAGAGAAAGCGGAATGGGTGCGCCATTGGCCGGATCACCTGACCCTGCACGCGCCGGGCAGCGATCAGTGGGTTCACGTCACCCACGGCAGCATGATCGGCAACCGTATCGGCATCTCCGCCAAGATTGCCGATGAGGACATGCCCGGACGGGTGCCCGAGGATGTCGACCTGCTGGTCACCGCCCACACCCACAAGGTGCACGAGCGGGTCTATCGCCAGACCCCCATCCTCAACATCGGTTCAGTGGGCTCGCCCTTTGATCGGGACGTACGCGCCAGCTATGGCCGCCTGAGCTACAGCAATGACCGCTGGCAGACGGAGATTCGCCGGCTGGATTACGATCGCCAGCGCGCCGAGCAAGACTTCCATGATTCGGGCTTTCTCGACCAGGGCGGCCCCCTGGCGCAGGTGATCTTTGCCGAATGGAAGCGCGCCGACCTGTTGATGCCCTTCTGGAAACAGGCCTTTCTCCAGCCGGTGCGCAGCGGCGCCATCAGCCTGCAACGCTCGGTGGACCTGTTCCTAGCTCAGGTTGGCTAAAGCTCAATAGGGACGCGGAGGACGCAAAGAAGCGCGGAGACCGCAGAGGGTAGAAATTCCCATCCAGCAGGGTAACAGCCCTGCCATCACTTTCCTCAATTGCTTTGAAACAACCTTGGTCGTTGCCGATTATCCTAGGAACTCTGAGCGCCTTCCCGGTAGTGTGTAGGTGTAGCCCGGATGCAGTGCAACGGAATCCGGGGTTGCCTCTGGGCAAGGCCTTCCCGGATTCCGCTTCGCTGCATCCGGGCTACGGTGGATCCTGTCTCTGCGCTACTCGCCTCGGGCTTCCTGCTTCGTTCTACCTCCTGCACCCATGCAGTCGTCCGCGTCCTCTGCGTCCCCCAAGTCCCCCAAGTCCTTCAACTCCAGCCCGCGCTGGTAGAGGTCGTTGCGGCGCAGGCCGGTGAGGCGGGCGGCGATTGCTGCTGCCTGTTTCAGCGGAAGTTCCTCCAGCAGGATGTTGAGGGTGCGATCCACATCCAGCTCCTGGGGCGATTTTTGCTCCGCTTCCGCCAGGCCTTCGATGAGCAACACCATTTCACCGCGGCGCTGATCCTCATCCTCGGCCACACGTTGGGCCAGCTCAGCCAGGGGTGCGTCGATGAAGGTTTCGTGCAGCTTGGTCAGCTCGCGGGCGAGCACCGCGCGGCGCTGGCCGCCAAAACCGGCGGCCATGTCCTGCAGGCAATCCTGCAGGCGATGGCAGGATTCATAGAACACCAGGGTGGCAGTCTGGCTTGCCAGCTCTTCGAACAGGCGGCGTCGGGCCGTGCCGGTGCGCGGCGGGAAGCCGAGAAAGGGAAAGCGATCGGTAGCG
>JADGBD010000039.1:0-5274 GCA_015231665.1 Gammaproteobacteria bacterium | reverse complement strand
TGGCCGCATTGGCGCCGGGGATGGGCACAACCTTGCAGCCGCGCCGGCGCAGCTCGCGCACCAGGGGAAAGCCGGGGTCGCTGATCAGCGGCGTGCCGGCATCGGAGATCAGGGCGATGGACTGGCCGCCTTCGAGCCGTTCGATCAGCTGCTCCAGCAGGCTGTGCTCGTTGTGCTCATGCAGCGCCAGCAGGGGCGCGCCTATGCCCAGGGCCGCGAGCAGGCGGCCGCTGTGACGGGTGTCCTCGGCGGCCACCAGATCGACCTTGGCCAGGGTCTCGCGGGCGCGCTCGCTGATATCCGCCAGGTTGCCTATGGGTGTGGCCACCACGTACAAGGTTCCAGCCCTATTTGACAGCATCTCAGCGACCTCCGATACTCGTGCGCACCCGATTAACCTAGCTTAACGACTCACAACGACCTGCCTCCATGCCTGCAAAGCTGCCCAAATTCCTGGTTTCCCTGCTCATCCTACTCCTGTTGGGCTGCACCCCCTCGGACAACCGCGCCTCCGGCGGCAATCCCAACCTGATCTCCCCCTCAGAGGTGGTCAATGAGGCCGATCGCAATCGCCTCAAGGTGGAGGCCGGTCGCTTGGCCGCGCAGGCCGCCAACAGTCCTGCGCCGCAGCGGGAGTTGCTCTACATGAAGGCCGCCGAGGCCTATCTGCGGGCAGAGGATATCAACAGCGCCGCGGCCACCGCGGACAAGGTCAACTCCGGCCTGCTGCCACCGGCCAATCAGTTCGACTGGAACATGCTCAGCGCCGAGATCAACATGAAGCGCGGTTCCGCCGGCACCGCCCTGCGCAGCCTGCAGGACACCCCGGCGGGCAAGCTTAACCGGGAGCAGCAGCGCCGCCTCTATCTCAACCAGGCCGAGGCCAATCGCCTGTCCGGCAACCTGCTGGAAAGCGCGCGGGCGCGCACCGAGCTGGATGCCCTGCTGGACGACCCGCAGCAGAAGATGGACAACCAGATGCGCATCATCAAAACCCTCCCCCCGCTGTCGGACACCGCCCTGGAGCTGCTGCAGCCGAGCCCACCCGGCCTGCTCGGCGGCTGGATGGAGCTGGCGCGCATCTTCAAGCAGCACGGCGAAAACCTGGAGCAGGCCAAGCCCGCCTATGAGCGCTGGCGCGCCCGTTTCCCCGAGCATCCGGCCGCTGCCGACATCTACGCCAGCCACTACGGCAAGGTGCAGACCCAGTATAACCGCCTGGAGCAGGTCGCCGTGCTCCTGCCCCAATCCGGGCCGCTGAAGGACTCCGCCGCGGCAATCCGCAGCGGCATCATGGCCGCCTACTACGCCGAGCCCAACGAGCGTCGCCCCAGCCTGAAATTCTATGACAGCAGCAAGCCTGGCAGCCTGGCCGGTATCTACGACCAGGCGGTAAAAGAAGGCGCGGTGGCGGTCATAGGCCCGCTGGACAAGCGGGCGGTGGCGGAGATCGCCGCCCTCGGTGATCTGAGCCTGCCGACCCTGGCGCTGAATCGCATCAGCAGCACCAGCGGCCGACCGCCCGGCAACCTCTATCAGTTCGCCCTGGCCCCTGAGGACGAGGCCGAGCAGGCCGCCGAGCGGGCCTGGCACGACGGCCATCGCGCCGCTCTGGTGATGGCCCCGGACAGCGCCTGGGGCAAGCGCGTGTTCGATGCCTTCCGCAGCCGCTGGGTCGCCCTCGGCGGCAATCTGCTGGATCAGGTTTTCTACAAGGAAAAGCAGCACGACTTTTCCAAGGAAATCCGCACCCTGCTCAAGATCGACACCAGTGTCGCCCGGCACAAACAGATGCAGCGGGAGCTTGGGCGCAAGCTCGAATCCGAGCCCAAGCCGCGCAGCGATGCCGACTTCATCTTCCTCGCCGCCAGCCCGGAGAAGGGCCGCGAGATCCGCCCCCAGCTGCAGTTCAACTTTGCCGGGGCCATGCCCCTTTACGCCACCTCGCGGGTCTACAGCGGGGTGACCAATCTGCGTCTGGATCGTGACCTCAACGGCATCCGCTTCCCCGATCACCCCTGGCTGCTGGTGGAGGAAGATGGCCCGACCTCGCGCCAGGCGGTGGCCAAGCTCTTTCCTTCCTCGCGCAACAAGTTCCCGCGCCTGCACAGCATGGGCATAGACAGCTATGTGCTGCTCAGCCGCCTGGCAGAGCTGGCCAACAACCCCCAGGCGGCCCATGATGGCAAGACCGGCATCCTCCGCCTGGACGCCAATCGGCAGATCCAGCAGCAGATGCTCTGGGCGGAGATGAAGGACGGCAAGCCCGTAGTGCTCGGCTATGTGCCCCGCGCCGATCTGCAGAACCCCGCCAGCCCGTCGCCTGCGCCGCTGAATCAGCCCTCGCCCTGATGCGGACCCTGCTTTGAGCCGCCAACGGGGCGATCAGGCTGAGGAGCAGGCCCTGAGCTTCCTCCAGGCCAAGGGCCTGCGCCTGCTGGAGCGCAACTACAGCTGCCGCCAGGGCGAGATCGACCTGATCATGCAGCACGGCGATTGTCTGGTGTTTGTCGAGGTACGCTATCGGCGCAACAGCAGCTTCGGTTCGCCGCTGGAATCGGTGGACAGCCACAAGCAGGCGCGCCTCCGCCACAGCGCGCAGCACTATCTGCAGCGCCACCCCTGGCTGCTGGCGCGGCCCTGCCGTTTCGATGTGGTTGGCATCAGCGGTGATCAGGGTAGAATTGACTGGCTTGAAAACGCCTTTGGTGCCTAGGAGAAAAGCCCGCTCATGTCCCTTGCAGATCAGATCCAGCAGATGTTCCAGGCGAGCCTGGACACCCATCGCCAGGCCTTGCCTGTGCTGGCTGGGCCCATCCTGCAGGCGGCGGAGCTGATCTTCAGCTGCATCATTCAGGGGCAGCGGGTGCTGGCCTGCGGCAACGGCGGTTCGGCCGGTTTTGCCCAACACTTTGCCGCCAAAATGCTCAATCGCTTTGAGGAGGAGCGCCCTGGCCTGCCGGCCATGGCCCTGACCCCGGACAGCTCCACCCTCACCGCCATCGCCAATGACTACGGCTTTGAGGAGGTCTTTGCCAAGCAGGTGGCGGCCCTTGGCCAGCCTGGGGATCTGCTGCTGGTGATCAGCACCAGCGGCCAATCCATCAACCTGCTGCGGGCCATCCAGGAGGCCCAGGACAAGGACATGGGGGTGATGCTGCTCAGCGGCGCCGATGGCGGCGAGCTGAGCAAGCAACTGCGTGACACCGATCTGGAGCTGCGCGTGCCCGCCGACAACCGCCGACTGATCCACGAAAGCCATTTACTCATCATCCATTGCCTGTGCGACCTGATCGACAGACAATTGCTCGGCCATTGACCCAGGAGCCCCCATGCCCGTTCGCACCCTTTTGCTGATTCTCATCCTGCTGCCCATCCTCAGCGCCTGCGCCCCGGCGATTTTTACCGGCGGTGCGGCGGCGGTGGCGGTGGTCCATGACCGACGCTCCACCGGCACTCTGATCAACGACAAGGAGATCAGCCTGAAGATCTCCAACTTCATCCAGCGCAACAAAGACATCAAGGGCTTCAGCGATGTCTCCAGCACCAGCTTCAACCGCCGGGTGCTGCTCACCGGTGCCGCCGCCGATGCCCAGATCTCCCAGCGCATCGCCAATTACGCCAAGGGCCTGACCGAGGTGCGCGAGGTGATCAACGAAATCGAGATCCATCCCGAGTATGTCGCCGACGTCAAGAGCACCCTGCATGACAGCTACATCACCAGCCAGGCCAAGCTGCGCCTGTTCAACGTCAAGCTGCCCACCTTCGACCCGACCCGGGTGGAGGTGACCACCTACAACGGCAGCGTCCACCTGATGGGCATGGTCAGCCAGACCGAGGGCAGTGCCGCTGCCGAGATGGTGCGCTACGTCAAGGGCGTCAACCGGGTGGTCAAGCACTTCGAGTACATCACCCTCACCGACCCCCGTCCTGGCCCTGGCACGGGCCCCAGCGGCAGCGGCAACCTGGGGACCATCCATTAGCCTGACCGCACCGGCACTCGGGGCCGAACTGCTGCAGGAGCTGCGCCAGGCCCTGGGTACGGCCAGCCTGCTGACCGATCCCGCCGACTGCTGGCCCTACGGCTACGACAACAGCCGCTTGCAGGGCCGGCCGCAGGCGGTGGTACTGGTGGAAAACACTGCGCAGATCCAAGCCCTGGTGGCCTTCTGCAATCGCCATCTTATCCCCCTGGTTCCCCGCGGCCGCGGTACCGGCACCACCGGTGCGGCGGTACCGGATCAGGGTGGCATCGTCCTCAGCCTGGAGCGGATGGACCGGATTCTCGCCATCGATCCGGACAACCGCATGGCCCGGGTTCAACCCGGCATCACCAACCAGGCCCTGCAGGATGCGCTCAAGCCGCTGGGCTTCTTCTGGCCACCCGACCCCACCAGCGCTGCCTACTGCACCCTCGGCGGCAATCTGGCCTACAACTCCGCCGGGCCGCGGGCAATCAAATACGGCACCCCACGGGAGAACAGCCTGGGGCTGTCGGCCATCACCGGCAAGGGCGAGCGGCTATCCACCGGGGTGGAAACCACCAAGGGCGTGGTGGGCTATGACCTGACCCGTCTGCTCATCGGCTCCGAGGGCACCCTGGCGATCATCACCGAAGCCACCCTCAAGCTGACCCCCCTGAGCGAAGACAAGCGCACCCTGCAGGCGGTGTACCGCGACATAGACGCCGCCGCCCGGGCGGTATCCGCGATCATGGCCCAGCCGGTGATCCCCTGCGCCCTGGAGTTGATGGACGCCGCGGCGCTGGATCTGGTGCGCGATTTTGCCGACCCGGGTCTGCCGGCGCAGGCCGGGGCCCTGCTCATGATCGAGGTCGATGGCACCAGCGCTGGACTGGATCAGGCCGCTGAGGCCCTGGGCCGAGCCGCCGCCAACGAGGGCCTGATCGACCTGCAGATCGCCCGCGACCCGGCCCAGGTGGCCCTGCTGTGGAAGACGCGCAAATCCCTCTCGCCGGCCCTGCGCAACGCCGCGCCAAAGAAGATCAACGAGGATGTGGTGGTGCCGGTGTCCCAGATCCCCCGCCTGATCGCCGGGCTGGAGCGACTGGCGCAGCAGCATCGCATCGCCATCGTCAATTTCGGTCATGCCGGCAACGGCAATATCCACGTCAATCTGCTGTTCGATCCGGCCGAGGGTGACGCCAGCGAGCGCGCCGAGCGCTGCCTCGCCGAGGCCCTGGCACTGGTGCTGGAGTTGCATGGCACTCTCTCGGGGGAACACGGGGTGGGGTTGGTGAAGCGGGAGTTTGTT
>JADGBD010000399.1 GCA_015231665.1 Gammaproteobacteria bacterium | reverse complement strand
CGCCGCCAGAGAAACAGGCTGAGGAGGACGTAGCCCAGCAGCAGGCCGTTGATCTGCCAGATCAGCCGCTGGCTGTTGGCATCGTTGCTCTGGCTGATCGCCTGGATGGTCTCGCGGGTGGTCTGCAGCAGGCCGTTGAGGGTGTCTGCGAGAAAACGCTCGCGCTCGAGGATCGCCAGATGGTTGAGATAACCCTGTTCGGTGAGCAGGAGGATTTGTTCGACAAAGGTCTGCAGTCCGGGCAGGCGCGCTGCCGGTCCCTGCAACTGCTGCTGAATCTGGCGCATCTGCGCAATCAGCTCCAGATCATGGCTCAGATAGACCTGGCTGCGCAGGCCAAGCAGGCGGGTGAGCAGGGCCTGGGCCTGGCTCTCGTCGCCGCCATCCAGGCGTTGTTGCAGCTCGACGGGCGGTGGGGTGGCCTGGGGTGCCCAGTCGCGGGCGGTCTGGTGTTTCTCCAGCACCGCCAGCCAGGCGTCGCGGTAATAGCCCAGCTGGCTGTTGACCGACTCCAGCCGGCGCAGCAGCTTGGGCTCCAGCTGCATGTCGCGCTGGCTGATGGCGCGGGCCAGCTCGCGGGTTTGGCTGAGCTCGGTGGTGAAGGCCTGACGGTCGGCGTCGGGCTGCTGGGGATGGCGGTGGGTGAGGCCGTGGATGTTCTGCTGCAGGTTTTCCAGCAGGAGCATGCTGGCGTTGTTGTATTTGATGCCGCGAAAACCGATGAAAACGATGATGGCGACGACAAAGGTCAGCAGGGTCAGGCTGGAGAAGACCAGAAAGACCTTTTGCGACAGGCCGAGGCGCCTCATGGGCGGGCCTCCTGGGCATGCTGGTAGAGGTCTAGGCGGTAGATCTGCCCCGGCAACTGCTCGGCGCTGCTGTGCTGCAGCCGGCCCTTGAATTCGCCCTGTTGTTGCAGCGCCTTGAGCCAGTGGGCCATGCCTTGATGCCAGCGCTGGTCCAGCTGCACGTCAAAGTCGATGTCGGCGAGCGAACGCCGCTCCACCTCCACCGGCAGATTCAGCCAGCGGGCCACCTGCTCGGCAGCCTGCTCGGGCTGCTCGCGGATACGCTGGTTGGCGCGGCGGAACAGGCCGATGAGCGCCTCGGCCAGCTCCGGCTGGCTCTGGCTGAAGGAGTTGCTGGCGGCCAGAGCGCAGCAGGGGTGGCCCTGCCAGTGGCCATCGGGGGGGAGTTCCTGCATCCGCGCTATGACCTTGGCGTCGCCCTTGATCTCGGCCATGGCCAGCCAGGGCTGGGACACCAGATAGCCGTCGATCAGACCCTTTTCCAGGGCCGGCGGCAGGTTCTTGGCGCTCTGCATGTCCAGCAGGATCAGGCTGGCATCGCCCTGGCCGAGGCTGAAGCCGGGGCTGATCTGGCTGTGACGCAGGGCGGTGAGAAAGATCATATTCTGCACCGACTTGCCGCCGCGGTAACCGATGCGCAGGGGTTGCTTGGCGGTATCGTGCTGACGCAGCAGGGCGAGAAACTCCGCCCAGTTGTTCGCCGGCAGGTCCTTGCGCACCACCAGCCCCGAGCCCTCGGCCATCACCGGGCTGAGGATGCGGATCGGCCGGTCCTGGTCGATGGCGCTGAGCATGGGCGGAATGCCGCCGAAGGAGAGGTCGTAGTGGTCTTCGGCGAGGCGGCGGATCAGGTTGTCGCCGCCGGTGTTGACCTCGATCTCGATCAGGGCGCGGGGCTGGTTGTCGATCATCAGCCGGTAATGCTTGCGAAATTCCTGTTCCTCCAGCCAGACCCCGCCGTGACGGCGAAAGTGCTCGGGATTCATCGCTGCGATGTAGAGCGGCGCATGGTGATCATGCGGGGCATGGCCGATGCGCAGCTGCGGCAGCCCCTGCGCCGGGCCAAGACAGCCACTCAGCCAGCCGGCCAGGGCCAGCCCCGGCAACAGCAACACCAGCCAGCGCGCCAATGGCCAGGCAAGTCGGTTGGTGCTGGGGCCGAGTGGGTCCATGTCAATCTCCTAAGCCAGTACTAAAGAGGACGCAGAGGGCGCGAAGAAGCGCAGAGTTCGCAGAGGCGGCTGGTGCTTGTGGCATCGCCCTGCCAACGGCTGTCGGGCTGAAGCCCGACCTACAGCCTCCGCCATAACACCTAATACCCCCAATACTCTGCGCTCTCTGCGTCCTAATCCCCGCCCGCAGAGCCAAGTCTAAACCAGCCTTGCCTGCTCGGTAAGGCTCGTTAAGTCGTTGACCCT
>JADGBD010000398.1 GCA_015231665.1 Gammaproteobacteria bacterium | reverse complement strand
GGAAGACATCCTTTACTCGGTCTGGGGCTTTTATGTGCTCTACATAGTCACCGCCCTGTTGCTGACGGTGGCGATGATGGCCGCCGGTCTGGACCTGGAATCGGCCTTCGGTGCCGTGGTGGCCACCATCAACCTGCTCGGCCCGGGCCTGGGCGAGGTGGCCAGTACCTTCGCCAGCGCCAATGATGCGGTCAAATGGCTGGGGGTGTTCGGCATGCTGGTGGGCCGGCTGGAGGTCTTCACCCTGCTGATCCTGTTCCTGCCGGCCTACTGGCGGCATTGAGCCAACAAATCAGTCAGGACGCAGAGGGCGCAAAGAAGCGCAGAGATCGCAGAGTTGATTTATGAGCAGGATGAAAGCTCTGCGATCTCTGCGCTTCTCCGCGTTCTCTGCGTCCCAATTTTAGCTGTTGGAGACATCATGAAGATCATCATTCTGGGTGCCGGTCAGGTGGGCCGCTCGGTGGCGCAGAGCCTGGCCAGCGAGGCCAACGACATCACCGTGGTAGACACCCAGGCGCGCCTGCTCAAAGACCTGCAGGAGCATCTGGACATTCGCACGGTGCAGGGCCATGGGGCGCATCCGAGCGTGTTGATCGAGGCCGGCATCGAGGATGCGGACCTGATCCTGGCGGTAACCAACAGCGATGAGACCAACATGGTCGCCTGCCAGATCGCCTCGACCCTGTTCCACACCCCGACCAAGCTGGCGCGGGTGCGCTCCAATGACTACCTGCGCCATGCCGGGGTATTCTCCGACAAGGCCATCCCGGTGGATTTCATCATCAGCCCGGAAGAGCTGGTCACCACCTTCATCCAGCATCTGATCGACCAGCCAGGGGTGCTGCAGATTCTGGATTTTGTCGGTGGCAAGGCGCAGCTGGTGGCGGTGCGCGCCTATTACGGCGGGCCGCTGGTGGGGCAATCCCTGAGCAGTCTGGTGGAGCGTATCCCCGGGGTGGATACGCGCATCGTCGCCATCTTCCGGCGTGATCGCGCCATCATCCCCGATGGGACTACGGTGGTGGAAGCGGATGATGAGGTGTTCTTCCTCGCCGCCCGCGAACATATCCCCCGGGTGGTTGGCGCCTTTCGCCGCAGCGAGAAGCCCTACCGACGGGTGATCATCTCCGGCGGCGGCAACATCGGCAAGCGCCTGGCGGCGAATATCGAGGACCGCTATCACACCAAGATCATAGAGATCGACGCCCTACGCTGCCGCTACCTGGCCCGTACCCTGGAGCAGACGGTGGTGCTCCAGGGCGATGCCGCCGATGCCGACCTGCTGCGCGAGGAGGATATTGCCGACACCGATGTCTATTGCGCGGTGACCAACGATGACGAGGCCAACATCCTCTCCGCCATGCTCGCCAAACGGCTGGGGGCGCGCAAGACCCTGTGCCTGATCAACCGCCCCAGCTACGTCGATCTGGCCCAGGGCACGGCGGTGGACATAGCCGTCTCACCCGCCCAGGCCACCATCGGCTCCTTGCTCACCCACATCCGCAAGGGCGACGTGGTCTCGGTGCATGCCCTGCGCCGGGGCGCGGCGGAGGCGATCGAGATCGTTGTCCACGGTGATCGCCACAGCTCAAGGGTGGTGGGCCGACGCCTGAGCGAACTGGAACTGCCCGAGGGCAGCAACATCGGCGCCATCGCCCGCGAGGGCCAGATCCTGTTTCCCGGCAAGGGCTGCGTGCTCCAGGCCGGCGACCACGTCATCCTGTTTCTCGCCGACAAGCGCCAGGTCTCCAGCATCGAACGCCTGTTCCAGGTTTCCTTCAACTTCATCTGACCATGAGCGAACTGAACCAGAACCAACTCAAAGCCCTGCAGTGGATCCAGCAGGGCCAGTGGGACCTCATCGGCCAAAGCCAGTTGCAGCAGCTGCAGGCACTGGGCCTGATCGAGCCCCTGTCACCGCGCTATGTGCCCCTGCCCCAATGCCCGCAGGGCTACCAGCTGACCGAGGCAGGGCGCTGCCTGCTGATGCGCAGCGGCGGCCTCTAGGCCACCCTTGGGCTTGAGGGCCTGGAAACCCTAGGTCAGCTTGCGGTTGAGGGTGCGCAGGCTGATACCCAGCTCCTGCGCCAGCTCTGCCCGGCTTTTTGGGTAGCTTTGCAGCAGTTGCTGCAGGTACAGGCGTTCGACGGTCTTCAGGCTCAGCACCCTATCTGCCCTGATCTCCCCCAGAGCATCCACATTTGCCCCGGATGCAGCGCAGCGCAATTCCGG
>JADGBD010000397.1 GCA_015231665.1 Gammaproteobacteria bacterium | reverse complement strand
TGAAACGCCGAACCAAATGCCAGAAAACGGCGTTCTGCCAATCCCGGATTCCGCTTCGCTGCATCCAGGCTACGGATTGGCACCTTCTCCAACTCTTTGCGTTCTTTGCGGTTCTTTTGCGCTCTTTGCGATCCGCTTTTGCTTCCTGCTTCGCCGAGTTGGCACCACTCAATCCGCCAAAGCGGCGAGCTGATCCGCCTGGTACTCCTGGGTCAGTGGGTCTATCACCTGATCCAACACCCCTTCCATGAACTCGTCGAGCTTGTAGATGGTCAGGTTGATGCGGTGGTCCGTCAGCCGGTTCTGGGGGAAGTTGTAGGTGCGGATGCGCTCGGAGCGATCGCCGCTGCCCACCTGCAGCCGCCGTGCGCTGGCCTGTTCGTCGGCCTGCTTGGCCTGGGCGCCGGAGAGCAGCTTGGCGGAGAGCAGGGACATGGCGCGGGCCTTGTTCTTGTGCTGCGAGCGCTCGTCCTGGCATTCGACGACTATGCCGCTGGGCAGGTGGGTGATGCGCACGGCAGAATCTGTGGTGTTGACGTGCTGGCCGCCGGCACCGGAGCTGCGGTAGGTGTCGATGCGCAGGTCGTTGGGGTTGATGTCGATGTGGTCGATGGCCTCGGCCTCGGGCAGGATCGCCACAGTGCAGGCGGAGGTGTGGATGCGCCCCTGGGATTCAGTGTCGGGCACCCGCTGGACCCGGTGGGCGCCGGATTCGAACTTGAGACGGGAGAACACATCCTGACCGCTGATGCGGCAGATGACTTCCTTGAAGCCCCCCAACTCGCCCTCGCTGGCGCTGATCTGCTCCACCTGCCAGCGGCGGGACTCGGCGTAGCGGCTGTACATGCGATACAAATCGGCGGCGAACAAGGCGGCCTCGGCACCGCCGGTACCGGCACGCACTTCGAGAAAGATGTTGCGGTGGTCATTGGGGTCGGTGGGCAGCAGCAGCCGTTGCAATACCGGGCTGAGCTCCGCCAGTCGCTGCTCGGTCTGCTCGATCTCCTCAGCGGCCAGATCGGCCATCTCCGGGTCCTTGAGCATCTCTTGTGCGCCTTCGAGAGACTGCTCCAACTGCCGATAATCCCGGTAGCAATTGACCACCGGCTCCAGCTGGGCGTATTCCTGAGAGAGTTCGCGAAACTGGTTCTGATCCCCCTGCACCGAGGGCTCCGCCAGCAGGGCGGTGATCTCTTCCAGCCGTTCGCTGATGTGTTCGAGTTTACTAAGGAGTGAGGGTTTCATTGAGAGGATTAAGTCCGCAAATGAACGCGAATATACGCAAATAGACGATTATCCAACAACAGCAGTTGGCCCGCAGATTTTACCTACCGAGTGGATTATTGACCCGGCTTGCCTAGGGCGCTGGCACATCCACCCATAATTCGCGTTAATTGGCGTTCATTTGCGGACTGAAGTCAATTGGACGCCGGCTGGCGCTTGATTTGCAGCAGGTTGTTGGCCGCTTGCAGCACCTCCTGCTGGCCCTCGAAGCCGGCCTGGCGCAGGTTGGCGCTGGGGGCGTGGAGCAGCTTGTTGGTCAGGGTGTGGGCCAGGTAGCGCAGGGCCTCGTCGGCGGGCTTGCCGTTGTCGAGCATGCGCAGGGCGCGGCGGAGTACCTGATCGCGCATCTGCTCGGCGTGGCTGCGGTAATCCAGAATCACATCCACCGCATCCAGTGAGCGCAGCCAGCCGGTGAACTCGCGGGTTTGCAGGTCGATGATCTCCTGGGCCTGCTCGGCGGCTTCCTGGCGCGAGCGCAGGTTCTCCTGGATGACCTCCTGCAGGTCATCGACGCTGTAGAGATAGACATCCGCCAGCTCCGCCACCTCGGCCTCGATGTCCCGCGGCACGGCAATATCCACCATGAACATGGGCTTGTGCTTGCGCTTCTTCAGGGCGCTTTCCACTGCGCCCTTGCCCAGCACCGGCAGGGGGCTGGCGGTGCTGGAGATGATGATGTCCGCCTCGGCCAGATGGTTCGGCAGCTCGGTCAGGGACAGGGCGTAGCCGTCGAACTCCATCGCCAGGTTGTGCGCCCGCTCGAGGGTGCGGTTGGCCACCAGAATCCGGCCTATGCCGTGCTGGCTGAGATGGCGGGCGGCCAGTTCGATGGTCTCGCCAGCGCCGATCAGCAGCGCCGTCTGCTGCGACAGGTCAGCAAAGATCTGCCGCGCTAGGCTGACCGCGGCAAAGGCCACGGACACCGGGCTGGAGCCGATGGCGGTGTCGGTGC
>JADGBD010000396.1 GCA_015231665.1 Gammaproteobacteria bacterium | reverse complement strand
CATGCAGGTCAAGCTATTGCGCGCGATCCAGGAAAAATCCATCCGCCCGGTGGGTGAGCAGCACGAGGTCCCTACCGATGTGCGTCTGATCAGCGCCACCCACAAGAACCTCAGCCAACTGGTGGAAGATGAGCTGTTTCGCCAGGACCTGTTCTACCGGCTCAATGTCATCGAGCTGGAAATCCCGCCCCTGCGGGCGCGGCGGGGTGATATTCCGCCGTTGATCGATTTTCTCCTCAACCGCATCGCCAGCAACAACGGCCTGCCCCGCCCCCTGCTGGGCGCGGAAGCCGAACAGCTGCTGCTCAACTACAGCTTTCCCGGCAACGTCCGCGAGCTGGAGAACATTCTCGAGCGCGCCGCCGCCCTCTGCGATAACGGCCAGATCCAACCCCAGGACCTGCGCCTGCCCAAGGCCGACAACCCGCTGGCCAGCATCTGCCAGATCAGCGACAGCCGGAACCTGGATCAGTATCTGGAAGGCATCGAACGCCAGCTGATCAGCGCCGCTCTGGATGAAACCGGCTGGAACCGCACCGCCGCCGCCCGCCGTCTTGGCATCAGCTTTCGCGCCCTACGCTACAAGCTCGACAAGCTCAACCTGGCACAGGACGCGGGAGATGAGGAAGAACGCTGAGCAGGGTATTCAGGACGCAGAGATCGCAAAGAAGCGCAGAGCACGCGGAGTGTATCTTTTCTGTCTGCGTTAACTGTTGGTCTTTGCGTAGGGTGGAATAGCGCAGTTGTAGCCCGGATGAAGTGTAACGGAATCCGGGGTTGCCGCTGGGCAGAGCCTCCCCGGATTTCGCTTCGCTACATCCGGGCTACAGGACTGCCAAATCCCGAAGCGGCCATGAAAAGTTTCATGTTCTGGGGTGGCGCTATCCACACCATGCTCGTTAGTGAGCAATATTGAGCATCCAGACTGCGGACTTGCCACTTTACTCACTCTTTGCGTTCTTTGCGATCCGGTATTTGCTTCCGGCTTCGGCGAGTCAGCCCAACTCAGCCTCAGCCAGCATCCGCTGCAGCTGCTGCAGACGCTCGGGGGTGCCTATGTCCAGCCAAAGACCTGCATGCCGCTCACCGCTGACCTGGCCCTGGGCCATGGCTTGGCGCAACAGGGGTGCCAGGGGGAATGGGCCATCGCTGCAGGCGGCAAACAGCTCGGGCCGATACAGGCCTAGGCCACTGAAGGTCAGCGCCCCTGCGCCTCGCCGATCCAGCACCCGACCCTGGCTCAAGCAAAAATCCCCCGCCGGATTGTGGCTGGGGTTGTCCACCAGCACCAAATGGGCCAGACCTTCGGGTGCAAAGGAATGCAGCGCACTCAGGGGATAATCGGTCCAGACGTCGCCGTTGATCACCAAAAAGACCTCAGTTCCCAACCAAGGCAGGGCGCGGAAAATCCCGCCGCCGGTCTCCAGCGCAGGCGCCTCGGCGGAGTAGCGAATCTGCACCCCCCAGGTCCGGCCATCACCCAGGGCCTGCTCGATCTGCGCGCCCAGATGGGCATGGTTGATTACCAGCTCGCTAAAGCCTGCCGCGGCCAAGCGCTCGATATGGCGAACTATCAGGGGCTTGCCCGCCACCGCCAGGAGCGGTTTTGGACAGTGATCGGTGAGCGGACGCATGCGCTCACCGCGACCGGCAGCCAGAATCATCGCTCGCATCGGCCCGAACCCTTATAAACGGCTCAATGCAGCGCCAGCAGACCGCTGCCGGCGGCATGCAGCTGCGGGTCAGGCAACCAGGGATTGGGCAGATCCCAATCAGCCACCTTGAGCAGCATCTCACCCATGAGCTTGTGCAGTTCCAGCAGGTTGAGCACCAGAATCACCTCATGCTCGCCACCCCGGTCGAGAAAACTCAGGCGAATGCTCTCGCTGCGACCTCGCTCACCCAGCAGGCCATCGCTGCCGGTGGCGAGGACAGGCACGCCATGTCCCTTGCCCAGCAGGGTCATGTTCAGTGTCTCGATGAGAAAGCTCTCGGCGGCAGGCTCCAGGCTCAGCTGGTTTTCTACCACCGGCACCAGTTGCTGGGCCTGCTGATGCTGCATCTGCTCCATCTCGCGCTGGAAATGGCGCTGAAAATGACCCTGGCTCTGGCTTTGACTCAGGCTGCTGTTCTTGCTCAGCCATTCTGGCAGCAACTGCAGCCAACTACGCAACAGACGCCGGGTCAAAAGCCCGCTCAGCCGCTGTTCCTGGGCATCCAGGAACAACAGGTTGAGGCGGT
>JADGBD010000395.1:669-2241 GCA_015231665.1 Gammaproteobacteria bacterium | reverse complement strand
TATCTCCAATTACTGTAAAAGCCGCGAAGCGCTCGCTTGCTCCCTACCGCCAAGGTGCCTGATGATCCGGTCATCGGGCAAAACAAAGTGCCTGTCTTTTTATTTTCTTGTGGTTTCTTCTTCGATCTATCCAGGCTGATTTTTAACGCGCGTTTCCTCACTTGCATTCCAATGTTTGCTTCCAGATTAGCTAGGTCAGGATTACTCCGCAGAGATACGCAGCGCCGCGGCGGTGGCCAGGGGTGAAAGCAGCAGGGCGCCGATCAGGATGGCACCGAGCAGCGACAGATGGCTCTCCGCTCCGAGGCCGGAGGCGCTGGCTTCCACGGCGCCGGCGCCAAAGATCAGCACCGGTATGTACAGCGGCAGCACCAGCAGGGAGACCAGCACGCCGCCGCCGCGCAGGCCCAGGGTCAGGGCCGCGCCGATGGCGCCGATCAGGCTCAGGCTGGGGGTGCCGAGCAACAGGGAGAGGATCAGCACACCGAGGGATTGGGCGGAAAGATCGTACTGCAGTCCCAGCAGGGGCGCCATGATCACCAGCGGCAGGCCGGTCACCAGCCAGTGCGCCAGCACCTTGCCCAGCACCAGCAGAGCCACCGGCTGCGGGCTTAACAGCATTTGCTCCAGGCTGCCGTCGTTATGATCCTGGGCGAACAGCCGCTCCAGCGCCAGCATGGAGGCGAGCAGGGCGGCGACCCAGACCACCCCAGGTGCGATCAGGCGCAGGGTGTTCAGCTCGGGCCCTATGCCCAGGGGGAAGAGGCTGACAACGATGACAAAGAAGAACAGGGTGGTGAACAGATCCGAACGGCGGCGCATGGCCAGCAGCAGGTCGCGACGGATGATCCAGACAAAGGCGCCGCTCATGCCGGTTTTCTCCAGCCCAGTTCCAGATTCTTGCTGTTGCCGCTGGTCAGGGGCACCTCCTGATGGGTGGTGAGCACGGCCATGCCGCCGCGCTCCAGGTGTTCGCGGATCACCTGCTGCAGCAACTCCACCGCAGCCTTGTCCAGGGCGGTGAAGGGCTCGTCCAGCACCCACAGCGGGGCGCGGTTGACCAGCAGGCGGGCCAGGGCCACCCGGCGCTTCTGCCCCTGGGACAGCACCTTGGCCGGCAGGTCCTCGTGGCCGTCCAGACCGATGCGCTCCAGGGCGTCCCAGGCTTGGCGCTGGCTGATGTCAAAGCCATCGAGGACGTTGCTGATGCGCAAGTTTTCCAGGCCGGTCAGCTCGCCCTTGATGCCGTTCTTGTGGCCCAGATAGAGCAGGTCGCGGGTAAAATCCTCGCGCAGGCGGCGGGCATTCTCGCCGTTCCAGCGCACCTCGCCCTCATCGGGCAGGATCAGGCTGCAGAGGGTGCGCAGCAAGGTGGTCTTGCCGCTGCCGTTGTGGCCATGGACATACAACAGCTCGCCGGCCTCCAGGCGAAAGCTGATCTGGCGAAACAGGCGGCGGTCGCCGCGTACGCAGGAGAGGTTGTCGGCTTCAAGCATGGATTAAATTTGGGACGCCAAGTCGGACAGCAAAGGCGGCGATTGTACCGGACTATTGGCGAATCAGCAGTTCCGT
>JADGBD010000395.1:0-503 GCA_015231665.1 Gammaproteobacteria bacterium | reverse complement strand
CCCGCCACTCCACCTCATAGACATCGCCCTTGCGCTGGATGGTAGCCATCCCCTCGTAGCCGCCCTTGCCGCCCGGATTGGAACCGCTGGCACTGTAGCGACCACTGATTTCATAGGCCTGTGCCAGGCCGGCAAAGGCCAGCAGCAGGCAGGCGAAAAGGCTGTTACGCAGGGCTGTGGCGGGCATGGCGTGTCTCCGAAAATGGGCTCATTGAGCTAAGGTTTTGAAAATCCATTGGATCAGGCGATAATAGCGGGAAACTTCAGCTTAGAGTACATTGATTCAATGCAATTGACCCTTCTCAAGTGCAAGATTCACCGGGCTTGCGTGACCCATGCCGAACTCGATTACGAGGGCTCCTGCGCCATTGATCGGCACTTGCTGGAGCTGGCTGGCATCCTGACCTATGAACAGATTCACATCTACAACGTCAGCAATGGCGAGCGTTTCACCACCTATGCCATCGAGGCTGAGGCGGGTTCGCGGATCATTTCTATCAACG
>JADGBD010000038.1:7509-11641 GCA_015231665.1 Gammaproteobacteria bacterium | reverse complement strand
CTGGACCTGGACGGCCGCTACCTGCAGGTGCTGGCGAAAAAGCAAAGCCTGCTGCTGGAAGGCGAAACCGACCTGATCGGCAAGAACGTCCGCGAGGTACTGCCGGAAGCGGCCATGCACAGCCTGCAGGAGGCCCTCTGGGAGGCCATGGCCAAGGGCGAGAGCTACGGCCGCCAGATCGAGCTGCCGCTGGCCGGCGGCAGCCACTGGTTCGAGCTGTCGGTAGCGCGCAAGGGCGGCGAGGGCCAGGCCAAGCCCAGCTTCATCGTCCTCTCGCGGGACATCAGCCAGCGCATCCAGGCGGCGCGGGAGATTCGCCTCTATGCCGATGTGATTCACCACAGCAACGAGGCGATCCTGATCACCGACCAGCACAACCGCATCATCAGCGCCAACCCGGCCCTGCTGAGTTACAGCGGCTACAGCATGGAGGAGTTACAGGGGCAGAACCCGCGCATCCTCTCCTCCGGCCATACCCCGCGGGATGTCTATCGGGAGATGTGGGCGGCGATCGAGCAGGCCGGCTACTGGCAGGGCGAGCTGTGGGACCGGCGCAAGGACGGCGAGTCCTACCCCAAGTGGGTGTCGATCTCCGCCATCCGCAACGATCAGGGCGAGATCAGCAATTACATCGCCAGCTACACCGACATCACCGACCGCAAGCTCGCCGAGGAGCGCATCGACTACATCGCCCACCACGATGTGCTCACCGGCCTGATCAATCGCTTCAGCCTGGAAGAGCGCCTGGAGCAGGCCCTGCGCACCGCCCACCGCGACCAGAGCCAGCTGGCGATGCTGTTCATCGACCTGGATCGGTTCAAGGACATCAACGACAGCCTCGGCCACCATGCCGGCGACAGCCTGCTGGTGGAAGTGGGCAAGCGCCTGAAGCAGCGGCTGCGGGAGAATGACATCCTCGCCCGCCTGGGCGGGGACGAGTTCGTCATCGTCCTCACCCAGGTGGATTCCAGCGTCTCCGTTGCCGGCATCGCCGGTGAAATCATCCACCACCTGGGCCAGCCCTATCTGATTCAGGGCCAGCAACTGCACTCCACGCCGAGCATCGGCATCTGCCTGTTCCCGGAAGACGGAAAGGATGCCGAGGAGCTGATGAAAAACGCCGACATGGCCATGTACCACGCCAAGGATCAGGGCCGCAACGGCTTTCAGTTCTTCTCCGTGGAGATGCATCAGGCGATTCAGCAACGCCTGCAACTGGAGCAGGAATTGCGCGATGGCATTCGCCTGGAGCAGTTCTGCCTCTACTATCAGCCGATCTGCAGCCCCCACGGCGCGGCCGTGGGGGTCGAAGCCCTGGTCCGCTGGAATCACCCCCAGCGCGGCCTGCTCGGCCCCAACGGCTTCATCCCCCTGGCGGAGGAATCCGGCCTGATCCTCGGCCTCGGCGCCTGGGTGATCCAAGAGGCCTGCCGCCAGCGCGCCGCCTGGCGCGAGCAGGGCCCGGACGATCCCTACATGGGCGATCTCTACATCAGCGTCAACCTGTCGGTAAAGCAGCTGTATCTTCCGGATTTCGTCGCCCAGGTACGGCAGATGCTCAGCGATCACGCCATCGGCGAGGGCGAGATCCGCTTTGAGATCACCGAATCCACCGCCATGAGCGAACCCCAGCACGCCATCGAGCAACTGCGCCAACTGCGCCAGCTGGGCACTCCCATCGCCATCGACGACTTCGGCACCGGCTACTCCTCACTGGCTTATCTCAAGCTGTTGCCCATCGATGTGCTCAAGCTCGACCGCGCCTTCGTCAAGGACATCGAATGGGACGAAAACGACGTCGCCATCTGCGCCGCCAGCATCTCCCTGGCCCATAGCCTGGGGCTCAAGGTGGTGGCCGAGGGAGTGGAAAACGAGATCCAGCGCCGCTTCCTCCAGGACCGCGGCTGCGACCTGCTGCAGGGCTATCTGTTCGGCAAACCCATGGCCGCCAGCGAGGTCGCCCCGGCGGTGCGCCAGCTGGCGCAGAACGCTGGCTCTATTTAGGACGCAGAGTACGCAGAGGAGCGCGGAGGGCGCAGAGTTGTTATTTGCTGTTACGACCTTTCAGGAGGCTGCATGCTTTAGTGTAGAGGTGCAAAGGGGTAGCCTGGATGCAGCGAAGCGGAATCCGGGGGGCTCTTGCCCGGCGGCAACCCCCTCTCCCCAACCCCTCGACTCTGGCCACTTGCTTCGTCCTACCTCCTGCATCCCTGCAGTCGTCCGCGCTCTCTGCGTCCTCTTGAGTTTCGTCTGTGAGACAACTTGACATTCTTCATGGTCATTGGCAGCTTTTTGCGCTGGAATCCGTTTTACAGCCGAAGGCTAGGAATTTATCCTGATGCTGTCCTGTCCCAGCCAGTACCATCTGCGTCTTGGACTTAAAACCTAGGCCCTTTATGCGAAGCGACAACAGTCTTTACATCGTCGGCATCGGCGCCTCCGCCGGGGGGTTGGAGGCGCTTAGCCAGCTGATTGCCGGGCTCAAGTCGGATGCCCCCTGCGCCTATGTGGTGCTGCAGCACCTCTCCCCCAGCCACCGCAGCATGATGGTGGAGATCCTCGGCCGCGAGACCAGCCTGCAGGTGCGCGAGGCCGGCCAGGGCGATGCCCCCCAGCCCGGGGTGATCTACGTCGTCCCCTCCAACTACAACGCCCTGCTGCGGGATGGTCGCCTCCACCTGATCACCGCGCCGCCGGAGGTGGTGCCCAAGCCGTCGATCAACCAATTCTTCATCTCCCTGGCAGCGGAAGAGAACGAGAGCGCCATCGGCATCCTCCTCTCCGGCACCGGCTCCGATGGCGTCGCCGGCCTGCGTGCGATCCAGGCTGCCGGGGGCTTCACCCTGGCGCAGAGCCCGGAGACCGCCAAGTACGATGGCATGCCCCGCTCCGCCATCGAGGCCGGGGTGGTGGATCACATCCTCCCGCCCGAGGCCATGCCGGCCAAGCTGCAGGACCTGCTGGAAATCCCCCAGCGGGCCGAGGCGAGCATGGACGGCAACCAGATCGAACCCCTGCTCGAACGCCTCAAGGAAAAGCTGCAATTCGACTTCTCCGGTTACAAGACCGGCACCCTGATGCGCCGCATCCATCGCCGCCGGGTGGCCACCGGCAACGCCGACCTGCCGGCCTATCTCAGCTGGCTGGAATCCAACCCGCAGGAGCTGGACCTGCTGGTGCGCGACATCCTCATCTCGGTGACCGCCTTTTTCCGCGACCGCGATGCCTTCGATGTGCTCCGCCGCGGGGTGCAGAACATCTGCAGCCAGCACGCGCTGGGGTCGGAAATACGCGTTTGGGTGGCCGGCTGCGCCAGCGGTGAGGAGGCCTACTCCATCGCCATCCTGTTTGCCGAGACCCTGGGCGATCGCCTGGGGGATTACCGGGTGCAGATCTTCGCCACCGATGTGGACGAGGAGGCCCTCAACATGGGCCGGCGCGGCCTCTACCCCGCCGCCGCCATGAGCGAGGTGGAGCCCGAGTTGCTCGAGAGCTACTTCACCCCGGTGAACAACAGCTACGAGATGGACAAGCGCCTGCGCGACATGATCGTCTTCGCCCGCCACAACCTGGTCAGCGATCCGCCCTTCCTGCGCCTGGATCTGGTCTCCTGCCGCAATGTGCTGATCTACTTCGATGCCCCGCTGCAATCCAAGGTGCTGCAGACCTTCCACTTCGGTCTGATCAAGGAGGGCTACCTGTTCCTCGGCCGCTCCGAGAGCATCACCCACGCCGAGGCCCTGTTCAGCCCCATCGACCGGCGCGAGCGCCTGTTCCGCAAGAGCGGCGACTCCACCCACGCCCCGGTGGTCCATGGCACGCCCATGCGCACACCGGTGCAGCGGCGCGAGCGCAAGATCGAAATCCTGCTCAACGGCCTGGTCAGCCACTTCGGCGCCACCGCGGTGCTCTGCGACAGCCAGGGCAACATCCAGCACAGCGTTGGCGATGTCGAACGCTTTCTCCAGTTCCCCGCCGGGGCCTCGCGCCTGACCGTGGTGGATGTCACCGTCGAGCCCCTGCGCGCCGAGCTGATGACCCTGCTCCACCGCCGCCACCAGAAGGGCAAGGCCCAGCGCGGCCGGCCGCGCAAGCTCGAACGCAAGTGGATACGGATTTTCGTCGAGCCCCT
>JADGBD010000038.1:7022-7494 GCA_015231665.1 Gammaproteobacteria bacterium | reverse complement strand
CATGAGCCTGGTGATCTTCGTCGCCGAAAAGCCGGCCAAGCAGGCCCTGCAGCAAGCCGATGGTCCGCCCGCCGGGCTCAGTCAGGAGCTGGAGCACGAGCTCCAGGCCACCCGCGAGCACCTGCAGACCATGGTCGAGGAAATGGCCACCTCCAACGAGGAGATGCAGGCCCTCAACGAGGAGGCCCAGGCGTCCAACGAGGAACTCCAGGCCACCAACGAGGAACTGGAGGCGGCCAACGAGGAGCTGCAGGCCTCCAACGAGGAGCTGGTGACCCTCAACGGCGAGCTCAACGCCAAGACCAGCGAGATGTTCCGCCTCAACGAGGAATACTCTCACCTCTACGATGCCCTCGACTTCCCCATCCTGGTGTTTGACCGCAGCTGTCGCCTGATTCGCTTCAACGCGCCGGCAGAGCGCCGCTTCGACCTGCGCCAGACCGCGGTGCACAAGGCGGTCACCAGCCTGCGC
>JADGBD010000038.1:6367-7012 GCA_015231665.1 Gammaproteobacteria bacterium | reverse complement strand
TGCCGGGCGGGCTGGCGGAGCTGGGCACCCTGCTGGAGCGGGTGCTGGCCCATGGCGATCGACTGGTGCAAACCCTGGAGCTGGACGGGCGCATCCACCACCTCAGCCTGGTGCCGGGGATGGACAAGCTCGGCACTGTGGTCAATCTGGTGGTGACCTTGGTGGACATCACCGACATCGCCCGCACCCAGGACCGCCTCGCCGAATCCCAGGCCAAGCTGGCGACCATGATGGAGAAGACCACGGTGATCTTCGCCATGAAGGACATCAGCGGTGCCTATGTCTTCGCCAACCGGCGCTTTCTCGAATTCTTCGGCCTGGATGAGCGGGACTACATGGGCAAGACCGACTTTGCCCTGCTGCCCCAGTCCCTCGCCGCCGACCTCTGGGCCCTGGATCTGACCTCCCTGCGCGAGGACCAGCTGATCCAGGGCGAGCACCAGTTCATGCGCCAGGACCACATCTGCCACCTGCGCAGCAGCCATCTGGTGATGTTCGACGCCAAGGGCCAGCCCACCGGCTTCATCATGGAGGCCGAGGACATCACCCTGAAAAAGCTCGCCGAGGAGCAGTTGCGCACCACCGCGCGGGTGTTCGACCAGACCGGCGAGGCGATTCTGGTCACCGATTCCCGCGGTCTGATCC
>JADGBD010000038.1:497-6333 GCA_015231665.1 Gammaproteobacteria bacterium | reverse complement strand
GGTGGGGCAAAGCCCCAACCTGCGCAAAGCCGGTCGCCATTCCGAGGAGTTCTACCGGGTGCTGTGGAACAAGCTGGAGCAGACCGGCAGCTGGCAGGGGGAGATCTGGAACAAGCGCAAGAACGGCGAGGTCTATCCCGAGTGGCTGACGATCAACCGGGTGGAGGATGCCCAGGGCCGGGTCGAGCACTATGTGGCGGTGTTCTCCGACATCAGCAGCATCAAGAATGCCCAGCGCCGGGCCGAGTACCTTTCCACCCACGACACCCTCACCGGCATGCCCAACCGCAGTCTGTTCCAGGACCGCCTGCGCCAGGCCCTGGCCCAGGCGCGCCGACACAAGCACCGGGTGGCGCTGCTGTTCATCGACCTGGACAACTTCAAGACAATCAACGACACCCTCGGCCACGATGTCGGCGATGAACTGCTCAAGCAGGCCTCCGAGCGCCTGCGCGATGCAGTGCGCGATGTGGATACCGTGGCCCGCCTCGGTGGCGATGAGTTCACCGCCATTCTGGTGGACTGCGATGAGGAAAATGCCGGCAATGTCGCCAACCGCATCGTCGATGAGCTGGCGGCATCCTTCAGCATCCACCAGCACCAGCTGTTCGTCTCCGCCAGCATCGGCGTGGCCTTCTATCCCGAGGACGGCAAGGACTCGGCCAACCTGATCAAGGCCGCCGATGCGTCCATGTACCGGGCCAAGGAAAACGGCCGCAACCGGGTCGAGTTCTTCCGCGCCGATTACCACGTGCGCCTGCTCAAGCGTGCGGCCACCGAGGGGGCGCTACGCCAGGCGATCAAGCAAAACGACCGCCTGCGCCTGGCCTATCAGCCCAAGTTCGCCCTCACCGAGGGCTTCCCCCTGATGGGTGCCGAGGCCCTGCTGCGCTGGCAGGACCCGGAGCTGGGGCAGATGTCACCGGCGGAGTTCATCCCCATCGCCGAGTCCAGCGGCCTGATTCTCGAGCTCTCCAGCCGGATCGAGGACATGCTCTTCGATCAGATCAACCTCTGGCGCGACATCGGCCTGCAGGTGCCACCGCTGGCGCTGAATATCTCCCCTCGCTCAATCCGCGAGACCAGCTTTGCCGAGAGCCTGCTGGGCAAGATGCAGGCGCGCCGCATCGAACCCAAACAGCTGCGCCTGGAGATCACCGAAAACGCCCTACTGGATTTCAATGCCACAGTGCAGGCAAACTTCGACCAGCTGGCCCAGGCCGGGCTGCGTTTTTCCATCGATGATTTCGGCACCGGCTACTCCTCCCTGAGCTACATCAAGCGCCTGCCCATCCGCGAGCTGAAAATCGACAAGAGCTTCGTCGATGGCCTGGGCGAAGACAAGGAGGATGAGGCCATTGCCGGCGCCATCATCGGCTTTGCCAATGCCCTGGAGTTGACCATAGTCGCCGAGGGAGTGGAGACCCAGCGCCAGCTGGACTGGCTCAGCCAGCACGGCTGCCACCTGGTGCAGGGCTATCATTTCAGCCGGCCGCTGGAGGCCTTTGACTTTGAAGAACTGATTGCGGACTGGAGCCCTGAAGCCTGATGCGCGGATTTCTCAACGCCTGTGAAAACGAAGCCCTGCACCTGTCCGGGGCAATCCAGCCCCACGGCTGTCTGCTGGCGGTGACCGCCGACCTGCGGGTCAGCCACGCCTCGGCCAACCTGCAGCAGTTTACCGATCTGCAACCGGATCAGATCCTCGGCCGACATCTGCCGGCGGCCCTGTCTGCCCCGCTGCAGGACCTGGCCGAGTTGCCCGGCAGCCGGGTGCTGGGGGAAGTCAGTCTGAACGCCGCCGGCGATTCCCTCGATCTGTTCGCCAGTCGCGGCCTGGAGGGGCGGGTGGTGCTCGAGTTGATGCCCCATCTGCAAAGCCCGCTGGGCACAGTCTCGGCAGCCCAGGTGCCGCTGGAGCCTACCCCGGAAAACGCCGCGGCCCTCAGCAATGCCCAGCAGGAGCTGACCCGGCGGGTGATGGAGCTGACCGGCTTTCAGCGGGTGCTCTATTACTTCTTCCGCGCCGACGGCGATGGCGAGGTACTGGCCGAATCCCATGTCCCCGAGGCCTACGGCAGCTATCTCGGCCTGCGTTTTCCCGCCAGCGACATCCCCATGGTCGCCCGCGCCCTCTATCTGAAAAACCCCTGGCGGCTGATCCCCAACGCCGCTGCCGCATCCGTGCCCCTGCTGTCGACCAACCCCGAGCCCCTGGACCTGACCTGGTCGGACCTGCGCAGCGTCTCGCCCATGCATCAGGTCTATCTGGGCAACATGGGGGTCAGCGCCTCACTGTCCTTTCCGCTGATAGTCGGCAACAGCCTCAGCGGCCTGGTCGCCGCCCACCACCGCGAGCCGCGCCAGCTTTCCCTCGGCCTGATGGAGCACTGCGCCGCCCTGGTGCGCGGCCACTCCCTGGCGCTGGGTGCCTTTCAATCGAAGAACCGCATGCAACTGGTGGACAGCCTCAGCCGGCGCTTGCAGGAACCACGCAACATCCTCATGCGCCACGGCGACATCTCCACCGCCTGGAGCGAACTGGCGCCCTGGCTGACGCAGCAGTTTCAGGCCGATGGGGTGGTCCTATGCATGAATCAGCGCCACTTCAAGCTCGGCGAGACCTTCGCGGATGATGCCCTGCAGGTGTTCGAGAACTGGTACAGCCAGCGCCCCGGCGACTACGTCTATCTGGAAGACAGCCTGAGCCTTGCCATCCCCGGCTTTCCCCTCTCGGAAGTCGCCGGGGTACTCGCCATCAGCGTGCCCCAGCCGGGTCGCGAGCCCCTGCGGCTGTACCTCACCCGCCAGCAATACATCCATGAGGTCGCCTGGGGTGGCCGGCCCGACAAACCCCAGGAGTTTCACGACGGCGAGCTGGGCATAGCCCCGCGCCGCTCCTTTGAGAAATGGCTGGAAAAGCGCATGGGCTACTGCCGCCACTGGGACAACGAAATGCGCCTGATGGCCCTCAAGCTGCGGGAAATCCTCATCCGATGAACCCCGTCACCCTGGCGGAGCAACTGCGCAACGCCACCCGCGAGGCCCATCGCCAGCTCGATCACCACCCCCTGCTGCGGCCGCTGCTCTCCGCTGAGCCAGATGCCCAGACCTACGCCCACAGCCTGGCCGCCCTGCACGGCCCCCTGGCCTGGCTGGAGCAGCAGATCGCCCAGCAGGCCCCGGATCATCCAGACATCGGCTATCAGGCGCGAACCTGGGCCCTGGAGCAGGACCTGACGCAGCTGTGCCACAGCCCCATCGCCTACCTCGGCCCGCGCATCCGGCTAGAGGGACGCGCCGAACTCATCGGCAGCCTCTATGTGCTCGAAGGCGCCCGCCTCGGCGGTCAGACCATAGCCCGCAAGCTGCAGCAGACCGCACCGCAGCTGCCCACCTGCTACTTCGCCGACACCGGCTCCAGCCGCTGGCCAGACTACTGGCCACCGCTGCTCGAAACCCTGGCAGCCAGCGACCAAGCAACCGCCACCAGCGCCGCCCTGGCCGCCTTCGCCTGCTTTCAGCAGCATCTGGAGGCCTGCGAAGGCTAGCGCAGGCCAGCGGCCCGCGCTCCTGGGCTCGAAGCAACTTGTGCAACGCTTTGCGTTCTTTGCGTTTCCTTTGCGTTCTTTGCGATCCGCTTTTGGGGTTCCGCCATCGGCGGCTTAGGGTATGATTCGCCCCTCGTTTGACAGTTGCGGAGACCCCCGATGAACCCGGTACTCAAGGCCCTTGAATTTCGCCATGCCTGCAAGAAGTTCGATCCCGAACGGCAGATTCCCCGTGCCGAGCTGGAGGAAATCATCGAATGCGCCAGGCTCTCGCCCTCCTCCTTCGGCATGGAGCCCTGGAAATTCCTCGTCATTGCTGACCCGGAGATTCGCCAGCGCCTGCGCCCGGCCTGCTGGAACCAGCCGCAGATCACCGACTGCAGCCATGTCATCGCCATTCTCACCAAGCCCGAGGCGGTAAAGCCGGATACCGATTACATCAAGGCCATGTTCGCCCGCCGCGAGCTCGGCGCCGAGGCCGAGGCGGCCTATCTGCAGCGCTACCGCGAGCACATGCAGGCGGAGGTGGAGCCGCAGATGTCCTACCATGCCTGGGCCTCCAAACAGTGCTACATCGCCCTGGGCAATCTGATGACCGCCGCCGCCGCGGTAGGCATAGACAGCTGCCCCATCGAGGGCTTTGCCAAGGCCGGGGTGGAGCAGGCCCTGGGACTGGACGGCAAGCAACAGCAGATTGCCGTGCTGGTCGCCCTGGGCTATCGCGCCGGCGCGCAAACGCCGCGCCTGCGGCTGAGCCAGGAGCAGCTAGTGGAATATCTCTAAAACCGGCATAGAGCGGCCGTTCGCTGAGCGAAGTCGAAGCGAGCGCCGGCTGGCTTCGGCTCCGCTCAGCCAGCGCCTTCGCGCTCAGTTGACGATATTCACTCGGGACTCGGCACTCGCGAGTCGTTCGACTTTGTTAGATTCTCCCCTGCGGTTCGGGGTAACCTACGCCGCTACAATTTTGAACGCTGAAGCAAATCTTTTCCCAATCAAAAGGTTAGTTATCAGCCCAGGGTCAGCCCAGGGCCTACTCAGGCAGCTGCCGGCATCCCAGTGGGTTGCATTGGCTTGGCCTGCGGGGCTTTGGCGTTCTCGACGGATGTGGCCATAGGGCGCTCAGAGGTGGTCATCCGTAGCCTGTTCTGGACTTAACCATATATTTTAGAGAGTAAAAATGACTGACCTGAACCTGTACCGCAACATAGGCATCTTCGCCCACGTCGATGCCGGCAAAACGACCACCACCGAGCGAATCCTCAAGCTGACCGGCAAGATCCACAAGCTGGGCGAAGTCCATGACGGCGCCTCCACCATGGACTTCATGGAACAGGAAGCCGAGCGCGGCATCACCATCCAGTCCGCTGCCACCACCTGTTTCTGGAAAGGTCATCAGTTCAACATCATCGACACCCCCGGGCACGTGGACTTCACCATCGAAGTCTATCGCTCGCTGAAGGTGCTGGACGGCGGCGTCGGCGTGTTCTGCGGCTCCGGCGGCGTTGAGCCCCAGTCCGAGACCAACTGGCGTTATGCCAACGAATCCCGCGTCTCGCGCATCATCTACGTCAACAAGCTTGACCGTATCGGCGCCGATTTCTATCGCGTCGTCAAGCAGGTGGAAAGGGTCCTGGCGGCACGTCCGCTGGTGATGGTGCTGCCCATCGGCGTCGAAGAAAACTTCGTCGGCGTGGTGGACCTGCTCAGCCGCAAGGCCTGGATCTGGGACGAAACCGGCCAGCCGGAAAACTACAAGCTCGAAGACGTGCCCGCCGACATGGCCGATGCCGTGGAAGAATGGCGCGAAAAGCTCATCGAAACCGCGGTGGAGCAGGACGATGACCTGATGGAGAAGTATCTGGAAGGCGTGGAGCCCTCCGTCGACGACCTCAAGCGCTGCATCCGCAAGGGCACCATCGCCCTCGACTTCTTCCCCACCTATTGCGGTTCTTCCTTCAAGAACAAGGGCATGCAGCTGGTGCTCGACGCCGTGGTGGACTACCTGCCCAACCCCACCGAGGTGCCGCCCCAGCCCGAAGTGGACCTGGAAGGTAACGAGACCGGCAACAAGGCCATAGTTGACCCCGAGCGCCCCCTGCGCGCCCTGGCGTTCAAGATCATGGACGACCGCTTTGGCGCCCTGACCTTCATCCGCATCTACTCCGGCCGGATCAAGAAGGGTGACAGCGTGCTCAACACCTACACCGGCAAGACCGAGCGCATCGGCCGCATCGTCGAGATGCATGCGGATAACCGCATCGAGGTGGATGCCGCCAAGGCCGGTG
>JADGBD010000038.1:0-374 GCA_015231665.1 Gammaproteobacteria bacterium | reverse complement strand
GAAAAGCTCGGCGTTGCCCTCAACAAAATGAGGCAGGAAGACCCTTCCTTCCGCGTCGAGACGGACGAAGAGTCCGGCGAGACCATCATCAAGGGCATGGGCGAGCTGCACCTGGACATCAAGGTGGACATCCTCAAACGCACCCACGGCGTCGAGTGCAACGTCGGCAAGCCCCAGGTGGCCTACCGCGAGGGCATTACCGCCCGGGTCGAGGACAGCTACACCCACAAGAAGCAGACCGGCGGTTCCGGTCAGTTCGCCAAGATCGACTACGTCATCGAACCGGGCGAAGCGGGCAGCGGCTTTGAGTTTGTCTCCGCCGTCACCGGCGGTAACGTCCCCCGCGAATACTGGCCTGCGGTGGAAAAGGGCTT
>JADGBD010000037.1:10317-11689 GCA_015231665.1 Gammaproteobacteria bacterium | reverse complement strand
CCACCATCACTGCCCAGATTGTCGCCTTCAAGGTCACCGAGGCCGCCCTGCTGATGATCGGCCTCGGCTTCAGCATGCTGTTCTTCACCCAAAAAGACCGCCTCAAGCATTACGGCACCATGCTCATGGGGCTGGGGCTGGTGTTCTTCGGCATGACCATCATGAGTGATGCCATGCAGCCGCTGCGCAGCTTTCAGCCCTTTCTCGATCTGATGGTGACCATGGAGAATCCGCTCATCGGCATTCTCGTCGCTGCCTTGTTCACCGGCCTGGTGCAGTCATCCTCGGCGACCACAGGGATAGTCATCGTCATGGCCAGCCAGGGCTTCATCACCCTGCCGGCGGGCATTGCCCTGGCCTTCGGTGCCAATGTGGGCACCTGCGTCACCGCCATGCTCGCGGCCATCGGCAAGCCTCGCGAGGCGGTGCGCGCCGCCTTTGTCCATGTGCTGTTCAATATCGCCGGGGTGGCTCTCTGGTTCCTGTTCATCCCCCAGCTGGCGGAGCTGGTGGTGCTGATCTCCCCCGCCCATCCCGAGCTCAGCGGGCTGAATCGGTTGGCGGCAGAGACGCCGCGCCAGATCGCCAATGCCCACACGCTATTCAATGTCGCCAACACCCTGATATTCATCGGCTTGACCCAGTACCTGGCGCGGCTGGTGATCTGGCTGCTGCCGGATCGACCGGAGGCCGAGGCCGGGGTGGAGCTGCGCTCCAAATACCTGGATAGCGAGTTGCTGCAGACTCCCTCCCTGGCGCTGGATCGGGTGCGCCTGGAGGTGCTGCACATGGGCGAGAAGGTGGAGGCCATGTATCAGCGCATCATGCCGGCGATCATCAGCGGCGATAAGGACGAGCTGCAACGGGTGGCGAAAATGGATGACGCCGTCGATCAGCTCCACGGCCAGATCATCGAATACATGGGCCACCTCAGCAAAGGCGCCATGACCGACCCCCAGACCAGCCAGTTCTTCGGCCTGATGGCAGCGGTCAACGACCTGGAAAATATCGGCGACACCATAGAAACCAACCTGGTGGCCCTGGGGCGGCAGCGGCTGGAGGCCAGCGTGTCTATCAGCAAACCCACGCGCAAGGTGCTCACGGATTTTCACAATGTGGTGCAGCGGGCGCTGTCCGGCGCCATCCAGGCGGTGTCCCAGAGCAATCTGGAAGTGGCCGGCAATGTCATTCAGATGAAGCACGAAATCACCGCCCTGGCCAACTCGGCAGCGGTGCATCAGGCAGCGCGACTGGTGGCGGAGGAACCCAACCGGCTGCCGGCCTACACCATTGAAATGGACATTATCGACAAGCAAAAGCGCATCTACTACTTCGCCAAGCGCATGGCCAAATCCGTGCTGGTGGAGCAGGG
>JADGBD010000037.1:7587-10217 GCA_015231665.1 Gammaproteobacteria bacterium | reverse complement strand
ACAACCCGTAGCGCATCAAGCCAAAACCGCGCGGGCGCTGATCCAGCCCCTTGCCCAGCCCCAGCACCTTGAAGCGCTCGCCCATCTCGTTGGGCAGGGTCAGGCGCTTGACCGCCTGCAGGTCGTGCAGGCGCTGGCGGCTTTCTGCCGGTTCAATCAGCTGCTCGATGCCGTTGCCGAGGAGAAAATAGGCCTGGCTGGTGAAGGCCTGGCTATCAAACCCGGCCAGGCTGGCCGCCTCGGCCAGGGCGGTGAAATCCACATTGGCGGTGATGTCCTGCAGGCCGGGCCAGAGCAGGGGGTCCTGGTGGACGCGCTGACGGTAGTGGCAGATGAGGGTGCCCTGATGCCGTTGCAGATGGTAAAACTCAGCGCCGCTGTAACCGTAATCGATGAGCAGCAGCAGCCCGGTCTCAAGCGACTGACCCAGGGCGCTGAGCCAGGGGGCGGCGCGCAGATTCAGCTCGGACTCATAGCCCTCGCTCAGGCCATAGCGCGCGCGCAGATCGCCCAGCCGGTCTGCCAGGCCGGGGCTCTGAATCGGCCGCCAGCACAGCTGCGGCGGGTCTTGGCGCAGATCGACGAATTGCTCCAAATCGCCTTGACCCTGCAAGCGAAACCGGCTCACCGGCATGGCATCCACCACCTCATTGGCCAGCATCACCCCGCGAAAGGCCTCGGGCAGGCGCTCCAGCCATTCAATCCGCGGATACAGCTCAGGCAAGGCCTCGCGCAGCAGTGCCTGCTGGCGGGCACGCAGGGGCGCACTCAGCTCCAGGATGGCATAGCGCCGGGGTAACTGCTGCAGGCGCGCCAGCTCAGCCAGCAAATCAACCGCCAGGCGGCCGGAGCCGGCGCCGAACTCCAGCACATCGCCACCGCCCAGCTGCGCCAGCACCTCAGCCAGTTGCCGCCCCAGGCATCGACCGAACAGGGGGCTGATCTCAGGCGCGGTAATGAAATCACCACCGGCACCGAACTTTTGCAGGCCGTTGGCGTAATAGCCCAGGCCGGGGGCGTAGAGCGCCAGCTGCATAAAGCGATCAAAGGGCAGCAGGCCGACATCCGCCTCACTGGCCATCAGCTGCAGCAGCTCGCGGCTCAGCTCCAGTTCCTCGCCGGAAGGGACCGGCAGCTGCGCCAGCAGGGATTCGCGGGGATCTTGCATCTTGGCCTCGGTGGGGATGGGGTTGGCGGAGTGGATCATTTCAGGCTGGTCGCCAGCCCGGTTTTCGGGCTAAGCTCTGAACCGCTCAAACCAGAAGGATTCTAGCCAAAACCATGCTCGATCTAAACCAAAAGACCGCCTTGATCACCGGTGGCGCCCAGCGCATTGGCGCCGCCATTGCCCGCCTGCTTCATGCCGAGGGCATGAACCTGCTGCTGCACTACCGTCGCTCCGCCAGCGAGGCCGAGGGCTTGGCCGCTGAACTCAATGACCTGCGCCCGGGCTCGGTGGGCCTGGCCCAGGCCGACCTCTGCCAGGTCAGTCAGCTGGCGCCCCTGGTGGAGCAGGCGCGCCTGCAGTTCGGCAGGCTCGATCTGCTGGTCAACAACGCCTCCAGCTTTTATCCCACGCCCATCGGCGAGGTTGATGAAGCGATCTGGGATGATCTCATGGGCAGCAACCTCAAGGGGCCCTTCTTTCTCAGCCAGGCGGCCGCACCCCTGCTGGCGGAGCATCAAGGCTGCATCATCAATTTGGTGGACATTCACGCCGAGCGTCCCAAGGCCGGCTACCCGGTCTATTCCATGGCCAAGGCCGGCAACGCCATGATGGTCAAAACCCTGGCCCGGGAGCTGGGTCCGCGGGTCCGGGTCAACGGCATAGCCCCGGGGCTGATCCTCTGGCCGGATCAGCCCATGACCGAGACGGAACGGCAAACCCTGCTCCAGCGCACGGTGCTGCAGCGCGCCGGCAAGGAAGAAGACATAGCCCGCACCCTGCTGTTCCTGCTGCGCGACGGCGAATACATCACCGGCCAAATCATCGCCGTGGACGGCGGCAGGACGCTGCAGCAATAGGGCCAGGGAGCGCTAGCAGGAAATTCCACTCCGTCGGGTTCAGCTGTATTCCGGCCAAATTGCTGAAGCAGATCAGCTCGGCATTGATCAGGGTGTCCTGTGTGGCCGGGTCGGTGAGGTATGCGACGAGGGTCTTGACCAGGCTAAAACCCGTCGGTGGAGGTGAACAGGCCGACGCGCAGGTCCTTGGCGGTGTAGATCTCGCGGCCGTCCACTTCCAGGCGGCCGTCGGCTATGCCCAGTACCAGCTTGCGAGCGATGACGCGCTTGATGTCGATCTGGTAGCGCACCAGTTTGGCGCTGGGCAGCACCTGGCCGGTGAACTTGACCTCGCCGACGCCCAGCGCCCGGCCGTGACCGGGGTTGCCGATCCAGGCCAGGTAAAAGCCGACCATCTGCCACATGGCATCCAGCCCGAGACAGCCGGGCATTACCGGGTCGCCGGGGAAGTGGCAGTCGAAGAACCAGAGGTCCGGGGTGATGTCCAGTTCGGCAATGATTTCGCCCTTGGCGTTGGCACCGCCCTCGTCGGAGATATGGCAGATGCGGTCCATCATCAGCATGTTGGGCACCGGCAGCTGGGCGTTGCCGGGGCCAAACAGCTC
>JADGBD010000037.1:0-7487 GCA_015231665.1 Gammaproteobacteria bacterium | reverse complement strand
CCATCATCAGCATGTTGGGCACCGGCAGCTGGGCGTTGCCGGGGCCAAACAGCTCGCCACGGCCGCAGCTGAGCAATTCATCCCGGTTGTAACTGTTTTTCTTGTTAAACATAGGTGTTGTCCTGGTTTTTCAAATTTTTGGTCCGCAAATGAACGCGAATTAACGCGAATAAAATCCTAAAAATTCAGGACGCAGAGGGCGCAAAGTAGCGCAGAGCGCGCGGAGTTTATAGTTTTTCTTCTTGCGCAGCGGTCATTTCAAACTCTGCGCTCTCCGCGCTTCTCCTCGTCCTCTGCATCCTTTTTCGCGGACTTTATAACTGATCCCGGATGAAGCTGACTATCTCCCCGCGCGGGATGAAGCGGTTTTCGCTTTCGCGGCGGTTGCGGTATTCCAGCACGCCCTCGTCTATGCCTTTTTCGCCGATGACGATGCGGTGGGGGATGCCGATCAGCTCGATGTCGGCAAACTGGATGCCGGGGCGGCTGTCGCGGTCGTCGAGGATGACCTCGATGCCGGCCGCTTGCAGCTCGTCGTGCAGTTGCTCGGCGGCCTCGCGGACGCGCTGGGACTTGTAAAGCTTCATCGGCACCAGTGCGACCTGGAAGGGGGCGATGCTGGCGGGCCAGAGGATGCCGCGCTCGTCGTGGTTCTGCTCGATGGCGGCGGCGACCACGCGGGAGACGCCGATGCCGTAGCAGCCCATGGTCATCACCACCGCCTTGCCTTGCTCGTCGAGCACGCTGGCGTTCATCGCTTTGCTGTATTTCTGCCCCAGCTGGAAGATGTGACCGACCTCGATGCCGCGGGCGATGGTCAGGCTGCCCTGGCCGTCCGGGCTGGGGTCGCCCTCCTGTACCGAGCGCAGGTCCGCAAGCTCCGGCAGGGGCAGGTCGCGCTGCCAGTTGATGCCGAACAGGTGCTTGCCGTCTTGATTGGCGCCGGCGCTGAAGTCGGCCATCAGGGCGACGCTGCGATCGGCGATGATCGGCAGCTGCAGACCCACCGGGCCGAGTGAGCCGGGACCGGCGCCGATGGCGGCGCGGATCTCCGCCTCTTCCGCCATGCGCAGGGGGGCGGCTACCTGGGGCAGCTTTTCCGCCTTGATCGGGTTGAGTTCGTGGTCGCCGCGCAGGAGCAGGGCCACCAGGGGCGCATCGACCTCATCCGAGGCCGCTACCAGCAAGGTCTTGAGGGTGCGCTCGATGGGTTGAGCGAACTGCTCCACCAGCTCCTGAATGGTTTTGGCGTTGGGGGTAGCCACTTCCCGCAGGGCTTCGCTGGGGGCCGGGCGCTCACCCACCGGCGCCAGGGCCTCGGCCAGCTCGACGTTGGCGGCGTAGTCGCTGGCGGTGGAGAAGGCGATGGCGTCTTCACCGGAGTCGGCGAGCACATGAAACTCGTGCGAGCCGCTGCCGCCGATGCTGCCGGTGTCCGCCGCCACGGCGCGAAACGCCAGGCCGCAGCGCTGGAAGATGCGGCTGTAGGTCTGGTACATCAGATCGTAGGTCTGCTGCAGCGAGGCCTGATCCAGATGGAAGGAGTAGGCGTCCTTCATGAGGAATTCGCGGGCGCGCATGATGCCAAAGCGCGGCCGGCGCTCGTCGCGGAACTTGGTCTGGATCTGGTAGAAATTCACCGGCAGCTGCTTGTAGCTGCGCAGTTCGTTGCGCGCCAGGTCGGTGATGATCTCCTCGTGGGTGGGGCCGAAGCAGAACTCGTGGCCGTGGCGGTCCTTCAGCCGCAGCATTTCCGCGCCCATGGCCTCCCAGCGGCCGGACTCCTGCCACAGCTCGGCGGGTTGCACCGCCGGCATCAGCACCTCCAGTGCGCCGGCGCGGTTCATCTCCTCGCGGACTATGGCCTCCACCTTGCGCAGCACGCGCAGGCCCATGGGCTGCCAGGTGTAGAGACCGGCGCCGAGCTTGCGGATCAGGCCAGCCCGTAGCATCAGCTGGTGGCTGACGATCTCGGCATCGGCCGGGGTTTCCTTGAGCGTGCTGAAGGGAAATTCGGAGACGCGCATTGTGAATTCCTGCAAAAATCAATCATAATCCCCGCACGAGATGAACCAGCCCAGGGGCCTTGTTTGCACCCGTGTGAAGAAGCAAGCGCGCATTGTATACGTCCCGGGCCCTCAACCAAAGCGAGCCAAGTTCAAGTAGGATGTCAAAAACTGTCGCACCTTTTCTGAGATCACTGGCCAAGCGCTTGATTCCGCTGCGTTGGGGTCTGGCCAGCCTGTCTCTGGTGTTGCTGGGCGGGGTGCTGGCGAATACCCCGGGAGTGGTGCTGACCCCCGAGCAGATCAGCCAGGCCGGTACCAAGTACGGCGAGACCGCGGTGAAACGCCTTAACGCCTGGCAGGAGCTGATCAAGAACAGCAAGGACAAGGATGTGATGGAGAAATTGAACCTGGTCAATGACTTCTTCAATGGCAGTATTCGTTACGCCAACGACATCAACCACTGGGGCGTCAAGGATTACTGGGCCACGCCGGTGGAGACCCTGGGCACCGGGAAGGGCGACTGTGAGGACTACGCCATCGCCAAATACCTGTCCCTGCGCGAGCTGGGTCTGGCGGATGAGAATCTGCGCATCTCCTACGTCAAGTACCGCAAGAAGGGCACCGCCTATGAAGAGGCGCACATGGTGCTGTCCTACTACGAGTCGCTCAACAAAGAGCCTTACATCCTGGATAACATCAACAAATCCCTGCTCAAGGCCTCGGCCCGCACCGACCTGATCCCGGTTTACAGTTTCAATGCCGATGGCCTCTGGGTAGCCAAGGGTGGCGGTGCCGGGCAGAAGGCCGGTTCTTCCAGCCGTCTCAAGGCGTGGAATTCGGTACGGGAAAAAATGGCCGGCAACGGTCAGCTGGCGGCCGCGGACTGATTGCGGGCATTCACGAAGACGGAAAAAGACCATGTCATTATCCAAACAATTGCTCATCCTTATCTCCCTGCTGTTCTTTCTGATCATGACGGTGAACTTTGTCGCCAGTGTCAGCAATATCCGCGATTATCTGGAGATCGAGGCCCAGACCCACGCCCAGGACACGGCCACTTCGTTGGGGCTGTCCCTGCAGCCCTACATCGGTGATCCCACCGATGCCATGCTCGAGGCGATGGTGGTGTCCATCTTCGATAGCGGCTTCTATCAGGAGATTCGCCTCAGCGACATGGAGAACAACGAGATCATCAGCCGCGCCAGCCCCAGCGGTATTGCCGGGGTGCCGGACTGGTTCATCTCCCTGCTGCCGATGAAGACCGCGGTGGCGGAGAAGGAGGTGTCATCCGGCTGGATTATCAGCGGCAAGCTGTTCATCACCATCAGCCCCGGCTTTGCCTACACCAAGCTGTGGGAGCAAAGCAAGGCGGCGCTGATGTCATCGGCAATCGTCTTTGTGGTTTCGGTAAGCCTGCTGCTGATTCTGCTGCGCTTGGTGCTCAAGCCGCTGGGGCGCATCGAACAGCTGGCGGTGGATATAGCCGATGGTCGCTTTGGCGTCATCGAGCCTCTGCCATGGACGACTGAGATCAAGACCGTGGCCCGGTCGATGAACCTGATGTCACGCAAGACCGAAGGGGTGATCAACAGTCTCCACGCCAAGCTCGAAGAAGCCAGCAAGCGCCTCAAGGTGGATGATCTCACCGGCCTGGAGACCCAGGGTGGCTTCGATGTGGCGATGAAACGGGTGTTTATCGACCGCGCCAAATCCCATCTGGTGGTGACCCGCATCGAAGGTCTGGGCACCTTTGCCCGGGATCACGGTCATGTGCAGGCGGACAAGCTGGTGAAGGAATTTGCCCAGGCCCTGCGTCAAGTGGGAGAAGGTCTGGGTGAGGAAGTGGTGTTCCCCTTCCGCCTCATCGGCGCCAAGTTCGTCGTCGTCCTGCGCGGCGACAAGGCTCTGGCCGAGGCCTACTGCAGCAAGCTCACCGAGGAGCTGCTCAAGCTTGCGGAGAAATTCGCGATCAAGGACGTGGCCCACATGGGCATAGCCCCGGTGGATCTGTTCGGCACCACCAACGCCAGCATGGATCTGGCCAACGAGGGTTACGAAAAGGCCCGCATCATCGGCCCCAACAGCAGCGCCTATCAGGAATCCGAAGCCAGCAACCGCGACATGGACGAATGGCGCAACCTGCTCACCGAGGTGATCGATCAGGTGCGCTTCGACATCAGCCTGACCCAGCAGGCCATAGGCCTGAAGGGCGAGGTAGAGGGCAAGGTGCTGCTGGCCGAGGCCTATTCCCAGGCCTTTGATAGCCACGGCGCGCCCATCCCCATCGGCACCTTTGTCTCCCTGGCGGAGAGCTTCGGTCTGGTGCTGTCCTTCGACAAGGCGGTGGTGAACAAGATCATCAAGATGATCGGCCAGCAGAACATCCACAACGATGTGGCGATCAACCTGTCCCTGGCGGCGATTACCGACCCCGGCTTCCTCGATTGGCTGGCGGATGTGGTGCGCCACAACGAGTCGGTGCGCAAGCAGCTGGTGTTTGGCGTCACCGCCTATGGTGCTACCAAGGATCTGAACGCCTTCAAGGGCTTCGTCAACTTTGTTCACGGCATGGGCTGCAAGGTGTTGCTCAAGCGCTTCGAGCCCAGCCTGATCCCGCTCAATGCCCTCAAGGAATACAAGCTCGACTACATCCGTTTGGCGCGCAGCTACACCCAGGGCATTGCTTTGGATGAGCAGAAGCGGCGCTTGGTGGAATCCATGGCCGAGCTGGGCGATCTGATCGATGTGCGGGTGCTGGCGGAAAGCGTGGAGGACGATGACGACTTTGCCATCATCCGTCAGGTAGGTCTGTTTGGCGCCAGTCGCTGAGGTTGAATCGCCGCTGATGCGCGGCGCCAGGATGGACTGGAAATGAATCTCGCGGTTTACAACGGCATTCTCCGCTTGGTCACGCCGATGATCTTCCTGCGCCTGCTCTGGCGCAGCCGCAAGAATCCGGTGTACCGGCAGAACTGGCGCCAGCGCCTGGGTTATTGCCCGCTGCAGCTGCAGCCCGGCTGCCTGTGGATTCACGCCGTCTCCGTAGGTGAGGCCCAGGCTGCCGAGCCACTGGTGCGCCAACTGCTCGAGCACTATCCGAAGCGTGAGGTGCTGATCACCACCACAACCCCCACCGGCGCCGACCATGTGCTCAAGCTCTATGGTGAGCGGGTGCATCACTGCTATTTTCCCATCGATCTGGACAGCGCCATCGGCCGCTTTCTCGATCGCGTGCAGCCCTCACTGTTGCTGATGATGGAAACCGAGATCTGGCCCAACCTGTTGCGCCAGTGTATCGACCGCGGCATCCCCAGCCTGCTTGCCAATGCCCGCCTCTCGGCCAAATCGGCCCAGCGTTACCGCAAGCTCTCCGGCCTGACCCGCGAGGTGTTCGGCTGGATCGACCGCATCGCCGCCCAGTCCGAGGCCGATGCCGCTCGCTTTGTCGAGCTGGGGGTGCCGGCGCAGCGGGTGCGGGTCATCGGCAGCCTCAAATTTGATCTGAGCCTGCCCGCCAGCCTGTTCGAGCAGGCCGAGGCCCTGCGCCGCAGGCTTGGCCCGCAGCGGCCCCTGTGGGTGGCGGCGAGCACCCGCGAGGGTGAGGAAGGCCTGGTGCTGCAGGCCCATCGCCGACTGCTGGCCAGCCTGCCCGAGGCACTGCTGATTTTGGTGCCCAGGCATCCCGAGCGGTTTGATGGGGTCGAGGCGCTCTGCCGCCAGCAGGCTTTCCGGGTGCAGCGGCGCTCACAGGCAGTCCAATGTCAGGCGGATACCCAAGTCTATCTGGCCGATAGCATGGGCGAGCTGCCGCTGTTGCTGGCCACTGCCGATGCCGCCTTCGTCGGCGGCAGTCTGGTACCCCTGGGTGGACATAACGTGCTGGAGGCGGCGGTGCTGGGCCGGCCGGTGGTCTTTGGTCCGCACATGTTCAACTTTGCCGCCATCAGCGAGCTGTTGCTGGAGGAAGGCGCGGCGCGGCAGGTGGCTGACCCGGCCGCCCTGGCGCAGGTGATGGGTGACTGGCTCAAAGATGCCAACGCCCGCCAGCAGGTGGGCGAGCGGGGCCGGCAGGTGGTGGAGAAGAATCGCGGCGCCGGGCTGCGGCTGCTGCAGCTGGTGCAGGAGCTGCTTAGCGAAACAGGCGCGAAAGCGCCCTGAACTCGGGGTGCTGGGAGTTCACCAGCCACTCGAACACCAGGGATTCGGTATTGCTGATGTGAATCCCCGCCTGAGCCATGCGCTCCAGGCCGTTGCGCTTGTTTTCTTCCCGCCGGGAGCAGACCGCATCGGCGATCACAAACACCTCATAGCCCAGAGCCTGCAGCCCGGCAGCGGTCTGCAGCACGCAGATGTGTGTCTCCATGCCGGTGAGTATGACCTGAGGGCGTTGCTCCGGCGCCGCCAGATAGCCGGCAAATCCGGTTTCGGCGCAGCAGGAAAAGCAGGTCTTGGTGAAAACCGCCTGCTCCTGCGGCAGCATCTGGCTGACCTGGGGCTGGGTCGGGCCGAGACCCTGGGGGTATTGTTCGCTGACCCAGAGGGGAATGCCTAGCCGCCGTGCCGCCTCGGTCAGGCGCTGGAGATTGGCGTAGAGCGGCTGCAGGCAGCTATCGGCCATGGCCGCGACCAGCCGCTCCTGCACATCGACGATGAGCAGCTGGGAGGTCTCAGCCCGGCACAGGGACAGGCCGGAGGGGGTTGTTGCCGGCTTCATCGGGCTCAGAAACTGAAGTCCGGGCGCGCTGGGGCTTCATCCAGCTGCGCAATCTCGGTTTCAAACAGGCTCTGGCAGTGCCAGTTGTCGGCGTCGAGTCGGGTGATCAGGCAGGCCTGCATCGCCGGGGCCTGGCCGATGACGGCAAACAGGCGGCCGCCGCTGGTCAGCGCTTGCTCCAACTTGGCCTGGCGCTGGGGCAGGGCGCCCGAGGTGACGAGGATGACATCAAAGGTGCCGCCGGGCAGGTGATCGACATCGCCCTTGCTCAGGGAGACATTGTGAATCCCCTGGCGCGACAGGCGCTTGCCGGCGGCGGCGCTCAGGCCGATCTGGCGGTCCAGGCTGGTGACGTAGCCGCCGAGCCGGGCCAGGCAGGCGGTGATGTAGCCGCTGCCGGTGCCGATCTCGAGGATGTTGTCGTTGGGGCGAATCTGCAGGGCATCGAGCATGCGCGCCTCAACCCGCGGCGGCCACATGCAGCGGTCGGCCTCCAGAGGAATCTCGATGTCGGCAAAGGCCAGGCGGCGAAACTCGGCCGGGACAAAGTCTTCCCGCGGGATGCTCTGCAGGGTCTCCAGCACCCGATCATCGATCGGCACCCAGGGGCGGATTTGCTGCTGGATCATGTTGTGACGGGCCAGTTCCAGGGGTGAGTGGTTCATCCGGGTCTCCAGTTAACAGCTGCCAGCCTTCAGCAGCCAGCTTTAGGTCGATAAGTTTTCGGCCGCCCAGCCCCTCGCCCCCTCAGGGAGAGGGGTGGG